>NZ_JAEQDD010000063.1:0-28213 GCF_020737885.1 Microcoleus sp. PH2017_34_RAT_O_A
CGCTTCAATTAGGTACGTAGTTGCGCTTAAGCGCTCTTTTCCACAATCTCCGAAAGAGCGCTCAAGCGCAACTACGTACCTTAAGATTTGGACTGAAGTTTGATTAGTTCTCTTTTCTACAATGTCCGAAAGAGCGCTAAAGCGCAACTACGTACCTTAATTTTGGAGTTAAGTCCGATTAGCACTCTTTTGCAAAATCTACGAAAGAGCGCTGAAGCGCAACTACGTACCTTACGATCGCACCTATTCATCTGTACTCTGTTAAGATCGCTCAATATCTTGACAAGCAACCCGATCCATGCAGACTCTCAAACCATCAACCCGACCTTTCAACCATCAAGATACATATCCCTGCCCTGTCTGTCGCACCGGTCAAATTTCCACCATGCCGATGATGGAAGCCCTCGGTTGCAACTTCTGCCAGCACATTTTTACCGCTAGCGAAGAAAGACAATCGCTGAAAATGGCCGATCGCCAACCGCCCGTAACATGGCACTGGGACGGCAAAAAATGGATAGGAGCGCACCTCGAAGGCACAGAATTCGGATGGTCTTATTTTGCCGCCGCGATCGGTCTAGTCTTCCTTCCCACCACCTTGCTCGGACTTTCAGCTTACTATTTTCCTCCGGTTCCCGGCAGCCGTTTGTCGTGGTTCCCGGCAGCTTGGACGGGCTTAGCCTTTTTGTCCCATTTAGGCATAGTGCTGTGGTTGGTAGCTGAATTTTATCAATTTCCGGTGGGCACTTACTTCAGAGCTTGGGCGCGCAGGATTCGCCGGCGCTAGCTGGATGCTGTCAAAGAGCCGATCGACCTCAGCCGCCCACCAGCATCAATTCAGCTAAAATTAGAGGCGATCGCAAAACTCAACTCCAAATCTGCACCACTAAAGCTATAATCGTTAGCTATTCTAAATACATCTGATACGAGCGCATAGCGATTTGTGAGGAGAGCGATGAACATACTTGGAATCTCGGCGTACTACCACGACAGCGCCGCCGCCTTAATTCGCGATGGAGAAATTATCGCCGCAGCGCAGGAAGAAAGATTTTCCCGCAAAAAGCACGACGCCAGATTTCCCAAGAATGCGATCGCCTATTGCCTAAAAGAAGCGAACATAGAATTGCGGGAACTCGATCGCATAGTCTTTTACGACAAACCATTAGTCAAATTTGAGCGCCTGCTAGAAACTTACCTAGCCTACGCACCCAAAGGTTTTCGCTCTTTCCTCACCGCCATGCCCATCTGGCTGAAAGAAAAGCTTTACCTCAAAACCATGCTCAAAAGAGAGCTCGCAGAAATGGCAAACTGCAAAAGCAATAAACTGCCATCTCTGCTATTTACTGAACACCACCAATCCCACGCAGCCTCAGCATTTTTCCCCAGCCCCTTCCAAAAAGCCGCCGTTTTGTGCCTCGACGGCGTAGGCGAATGGGCAACAACCTCAGTCTGGCTAGGAGACGGAAACCAACTTACACCTCAGTGGGAAATCGATTTTCCCCACTCCTTGGGCTTGCTTTATTCAGCTTTCACCTATTACACAGGCTTCAAAGTCAACTCTGGTGAATACAAACTCATGGGTTTAGCGCCCTACGGCGAACCCAAGTATGTAGACAAAATTCTCACCCATTTAATCGACCTCAAAGATGACGGAACTTTCCGTTTAGACATGGATTATTTCAACTACACTGTTGGCTTAACCATGACAAATCAAAAATTTGACGAACTGTTTGAAGGGCCGCCACGCACAGCAGAAGGAAAATTAACTCAGCGGGAAATGGACATTGCAGCATCCATTCAAGTTGTTACAGAAGAAGTTGTTTTGCGGCTGTGCAGAACAGTTAAAAAAGAATTGGATGTAGATTATCTTTGTCTTGCCGGCGGTGTTGCTCTTAACTGCGTTGCTAACGGCCGACTCTTGCGGGAAGGTATTTTCAAAGATATTTGGATTCAACCTGCCGCAGGAGATGCTGGCGGTGCTTTGGGCGCAGCTTTGGCGATTTGGTATCAGTATTGCGAACAAACTCGTACTGTTGCTGATGAGCTACTCGCAGTAAATAAGATTAAGGAGGAGAGGACTGAAGTCCTTACTACGAAGGAGGAGGAAAGGACTGAAGTCCTTACTACAAACCAAGCTGTGGCGACTGTGGCGAAGTCTGTGGCTCATTTAACTTGTCACGACAAAATGCGCGGTTCCTATTTGGGGCCAAGATATACTGACACAGAAATTCAGGAATATTTGGATGCTGTCAAAGCTAGCTATCATCGATTGGACGATGCCGAATTGATGCCACAGTTGGCGGAAATTTTGGAACAGGGAAACGTCGTCGGATGGTTCCAAGGGCGGATGGAATTTGGGCCGCGGGCTCTGGGCGGGCGATCGATTATTGGCGATCCCCGCAATGCTAAAATGCAATCCGTGATGAACCTGAAAATTAAATATCGGGAATCATTTCGACCTTTTGCACCCTCAATCTTAGCCGAACGAGTTGCGGATTATTTCGAGATTGACCATTCTAGCCCTTATATGCTATTGGTTGCTCCAGTCAAAGCCAGTCTCCGCATTCCCATGACAGCGGAACAACAAGAATTGTTTGGCATTGAAAAGCTTAACATTCCGCGATCGGAAATTCCGTCTGTTACCCACGTCGATTACTCGGCTCGCATCCAAACCGTTCACAAAGAAACCAATCCTCGGTACTATGACTTAATCAGTCATTTTGAAGAGCGATCGGGATGTTCGATTTTAGTAAATACTTCATTCAACGTCCGAGGCGAACCAATTGTTTGCACTCCTGAGGATGCTTACCGCTGTTTTATGCGAACCGAAATGGATTATCTGGTTTTAGAGAATTTCTTAATTCCTAAATCGGAACAAATTCCTTGGAAACAAGACGAATCTTGGAAAAATGAATTTGAACTAGATTAGTTATTAGTTATTGGTTATTTGTTATTGGTTATTTGTGATTTGTTGGTGTTAATGACTGATAAATGACTAATACCTAATGCCCAATGCCCAATGCCCAATGCCCAATGCCCCATTCCCAATTTCTAATGAGCGACGAAATAAAAAAACTCGATAAAAAAGGCCTGCGCGATTTCGGCCTGCTAATTGGCGGCTTAATTGCAGTGCTGTTCGGTTTAGCAGTACCTTTGCTGCGGCGCGATTCTATACCTTGGTGGCCCTGGGCGATCGGCGCAGTGCTAATTGTGTTAGCATTGGCTGCGCCGAAATCGCTCAATCCCATTTACCACGGGTGGATGTGGTTTGGACTTACCCTCAACAAAATCGAAACGCCGATCGTGCTGGGGATAGTTTTTTACCTGATAATTTGGCCGATGGGAGTTATCAAAGGCATATTTGGCGAAGATGCAATGCGGCGCAAACTAAATCCCAAAATGGATACTTACCGCGTCCCGAGTAAAGCAAGAACAAAAGTTAGCATGGAGCGTCCTTTCTAAGTGTTTGAATCAACATTAGACTTTCTCAAAGATTTGTGGGCGTTTATGAAGGAACGCCAAAAATATTGGTTGCTACCATTAATTGTGACTTTAGTCTTTTTAGGAGCTTTGATTGTATTGAGTCAGGGTTCTGTAATTGCTCCGTTTATTTATACCCTGTTTTGAAAGAATGAGCAAGTTGAAGAATTTGGGTGTCAATTTAGGTTTGACACTCGGCGGTTTATTAATGGGGGTGGTAATCGGTGAAATTGGATTGCGAGTTGCTAGAGTTGAGGGCTACCCAAAAATAGGAGATGTTGTAGACTCCGCGCCAACTCGTTTCCACACTTCCGATCGCGATTTGGGTTGGAAGCTCAAACCCGGTGTGTCCGGCGAGTGGAATGGGGAAGGTGTAAGTTTTGTACAGGTGAATAGTGACGGTTTGCGCGATCGCGAACACACCAAAACCAAACCTCCCAATACCTTGCGCGTCGCAGTTTTAGGCGACTCTTTCACCGAAGCAATTCAGGTACCAGTCGAACAAACTTTCTGGTCAAAATTAGAACGAAAGCTAGGTAACTGCGGCGCCGTTAAGGGACGCAAAAAAGTTGAGGTCATCAATTTCGGCGTTCAGGGTTACGGTACCGCTCAAGAATTGATGATGCTGCGGAAAAAAGTATGGGATTACAGTCCTGATATTGTAGTCCTGGCATTTTTTATTGGCAATGATGTAATTAACAATTCCCCGCAACTGGAATACGACCATTATCGACCATTTTTTGTGTACGATGCTAGCGGCAAGTTAGTACCAGATATGTCTTTTCGCAATCTGCCGCCGATCGCTCGCAACGAAAGAGCAGTTTCCTTTGTAGATAGAATGCCCAGTTTTTTGGTCAACAATTCCCGCATCTTGCAGGTGATTAAAAAGGTAGATTTAGATAGGAAAAAGCGGCAGTTATCTGGAGATTTTACCGCTTTGAGCAGCCAAAACTTCAATCCACCTCAGGATGCAGTTTGGAAAGATGCCTGGAGGGTGACAGAGGGTTTAATCGTGACAATGCGGAATGAAGTCGTGCAGAAAAAAGCTGATTTCTTGGTTGTGACAATTGGCGATCCGATGCAAGTTCTCGGGGATGTCAAAGTCCGAAAAGATTTGATGACAAAGCACAACATTCAGGATTTATATTATCCCGACAGGCGGCTGGAAAAATTGGGCGAGCGCGAGGGTTTTCGGGTACTGAATTTAGCCGAACAGTTCAAAGGCTATACAGAAAAATATCAAGTCTGCGCCCACGGTTTTGAGAATTCTGTACCCTGTGGGGGTCACTGGAACGAACTCGGACACCGACTGGCCAGCATCCTGATCAACAGAAATCTGTGCGAAAATTTGCAACAGTCTCAAGTACCAAAAAAATAACCGCAATCAGTCAAATTTCATGAAAGATTCAACGCCACTCCAAAAAGGCAAAAATATATTAACTTTAATCGCCGTCAATTTGGCGATCGCCTTTATTTGTCTGGAAGCTTTGTCCCTAGCTTTTTACTTTATCAACCAAAAGCAGTTTTTTTATACCAGAACCAAAGCCAAAGAAAAAGTAGTCGAAGATATTGAACGTATCGGAATTAGACTAGATGAATCTATCGTAGAAAGACTCCACCCGTTTTTTGGCTACGTTCTCAAACAAGGTGCTTTTACCAATGAAAGATTAAAGTTAAAAGTCAACAGACACGGGTTTTTTTCCCTGTACGAATATCCCTTTATTAAAACCAATAAAAAACAATTTATTATCGGAGTTTTTGGCGGTTCAGTCGCCAACAACTTTGCAGTAGATGAGTATATAAATCAAAGATTGTCTAAAAAATTGCAGAGTTATCCAGAATTTGCCGATCGCGAAATTCGCATTTTAAATTTTGGCAACGGCGGCTACAAACAGCCCCAGCAATTATTGATTTTAAATTATTTTCTGGCTTTGGGTCAAGAGTTAGATTTAGTCATCAATATTGACGGTTTTAACGAAGTAGCACTGTCAAATTTAAACAACAAAGCCCAGCTAGAAATAGGAATGCCCAGCGTCCAGCACCTACAGCCGCTGACAAGTTTAGCAAGCAATGTGTCGCCGGAAGTGATGAGTTCCATCGTCGAAATTAACGAAAACAAAAAACAATTGAAAGCAGGTATTGACAAATTGCAAAATTGTCAACTTGCCTTGTGTCACGCCGTTACCTCGCTGAGAGTGAAACAATTAGTCAACAATTACCAGCAAGCAGTTGTCAAGTACGACGCGCAAGTCAAACAATCCAACTCAGACAGCGTAAATAGCGGTATAGTCTACATTCCCAAAGCTGAGTCTGTATTGCAAGAGGCTGCTGCTTTTGAGAAAATGGCCTCGATTTGGTACGAATCGTCGATCGGCATGAATCAAATTTTATCGAGTAGAAACATCAAATATTTTCACTTTATCCAGCCCAACCAGTATTATCCAACTAAACGAGTGTTTACCGCCAAGGAAAAGGAAATTGCCATCAGCAAAGACAGCCCGTACATCGCAGGAGTAAACAAAGGTTATCCGGTGCTGTTGTCAAAAATCGATGATTTGCAGAAGGCTCAGGTTAATGTGTTTAGTGCCGTAAATATTTTGGACAATACAAAAGATACGGTTTACAAAGATGCTTGCTGTCACTATAATTCAGTGGGAGAGGAAGTATTGGCAAACTATATTTCCAGTTCCATCATTAAAGTAGTAAGAAAGTCTAAATAAATATTTATGAAAGATTTCAAGTTAATTAACAAAGGCCAAGAAATCCTCAAAATTACTTTGATAAACTTGGCGCTTTTACTTGTTTTCCTAGAACTCGGTTCCTTGGGATGGTATTTTGTCAAGCACAAGCAATTTTTCTATACGAGAGAAAAGGCGCAAGATAAGTCGGCTTTAGGAATTAATTTAGAAGGAGTGCGTCTGAATCAGTCTATTGTCGAAAGGTTTCATCCTTTCTTTGGGTTTATTCAAAAACCCAGCGCTGATTTTCGACCTGGTTTTAAGGTGAACAACTACGGATTTATCTCTCCTTACGATTACCCTTTTAAAAAGTTTAAAAAAAATCAATTTGTGATCGGAATTTTTGGCGGTTCCGTGGCTTCAGATTTTTCTATATTTCAAATTCAAAACAAAATTTTACCTCAATACCTAAAACAGGTTCCCGGTTTACAGGACAAAGAATTTATAATTTTGTCTTTTGCTACAGGCGGTTACAAACAGCCGCAACAGTTATTAATTTTAAACTATTTTTTGGCCTTAGGTCAAGAATTAGATCTAGTAGTCAATATAGATGGCTTTAATGAAGTAGCACTTTCTAATTTAAACAATAAAAATCAGATTAATCTGGCGATGCCGAGCATTCAGCACATTTCGCCGCTGACTAGCTTGGCGAATAATAGCCTTTCTACCAAGGCTTTGCAAGCAACTATTAGAATCAAAGAAAATAAAACTAAGATTAATGAGGGTTTGGAAAGTTTGCAACACTGCTCTTTAGCTGCGTGCGATGCTTTGACTTCTGTGTACGTTCAAAATTTAGTCAACAATTATCGCAGAGATGTGATTGCCTTTGAAAAAGAACGCAGCAAAACTCAGCAAGATGACGAGGGTAGTGTGATGTATATTAATAAAAATAAGTCTGTTTTAGAGGATGGTGCAGCTTTTGAACAAATGGCGTGGAATTGGGCAAAAAGTTCAATTTTTATGCACAAAGTGCTGTCGGCTAGCAATGTTCCTTATTTTCATGTCCTCCAGCCGAATCAATATTATCAGACAAAAAGGGTGTTTAGCGATGCCGAGAAGCGGATTGCTTTTAATAAAGAGACTCCTTATGCTAAGGCTGTGGAAATTGGATATCCGGCTCTTTTGGGTAAGTTTCCTAATTTACAAAAAAATAAGATTAATATTTTGAATGGGGTGAAGGTGTTCGACAAGACTAAAGATGTTGTTTATGTAGATAGCTGCTGTCATTACAATAAAACTGGAGAGGTAATTTTTAGCAATTATGTGGGTAGTTCTATTGTGGAAGCTTTGCGGAAGGATGAAAGAAAAAATAAGAAGTGATATTATGTCCAGTTGATTTATTATTGATTGTACAATTTGCGAGCTCGTAGGGGCGGGTTCACCAACAAGATATAACGATAACCAACAATATATAAAAACCCGCCCCACTCTCACGAATAATTCACATCAACCTGATATTTATATTTAATTTCTAAATGTAGGTGATGATTCATCGTTGGGTGGGGGCGGGTTTTTGAGATTGTTTGTTTCCGGCGATGATGGTTGGTGAACCCGCCCCTACGGGTATTATGTCCATGGATTAAAATTACATGGATTTTAGGTTTTTGGTTGGGTTTTAGGTCGATCGCCCGTGGATTCGATCGGCATTACCAAGATCTTATCAACTCGGTTTCCGTCCATATCGACGACTTCGACGCGCAAGCCGTTCCATTCAAAATGCTCTGCCGCCGCCGGAATTTTACCCAAATTTGTAATCACAAAACCGCCCATTGTGTGGTAACTTCCCCTATTTTCTAAAGAGACTTCTTCAATTCCAAACAGTTCAAAGAAATTCTCAACCGGCAGCATTCCGTCTAACAGCCAAGAACCATCTTCGCGCTGCACGGCTTGCGGTTCGTCGGCATCTTCAATCGAGGGAAAGTCGCCAACTAATTCGACTAAAATGTCGTTGACTGTCACTAATCCTTGAATGACACCGTATTCATCTACTACCAAGGCAAGTTGATTGCTAGATTGCTTGAAAAGCTCTAAGACTTTTAAACCGCGCGTACTTTCGGGTACAAATAAAGGTCTCCGCAAAGAAGCACTTAAATCGAGGGGTTGACCGGTCAAAGTTCTCGACAGCATATCTGTAACGTGTACTAAACCGACAACGTTGTCGAGTCCGCCCTGACAAACGGGAAACCGGGAATGACCGCTGCCAAGCATTTTTTGGCGGTTTTCTTCAACTGAATCGTCCAAATCTAGCCAGGTCAGATCGGGGCGGGGAGTCATTAAAGCGCTGACTCGCCGATCGCCTAAACGGAACACTCTTTCTACCATGTCCTGTTCGGCTTCTTCAAAGGTTCCCGCCTCGGTTCCTTGCTCTATTAAAACTTTAATTTCTTCTTCTGTAACTTGCGGTTCTGTCGAGGGCGATATCCTCATCAGCCGCATCACCAAGTCAGTGGAATAACTTAACAGATAAACCGCAGGAGCACCAATTTTGGAGAGCATTCGCATGGGAATTGCTACGCTTGAGGCGATCGGCTCAGGGTTGTTGAGGGCCAACCGCTTCGGCACGAGTTCGCCGATAATTAAGGTCAGATAAGTGATCGTTAAAACTGCGATGACTGAGGCGATCGGCTGAGCATAGGGCGCTAAAGCCGGTATCAAGCGCAACAGAGGCTCTACTCTTCTAGAAATTGTGGTTTCTCCGAAAGCGCCTGACAGGATAGCCAGCAGCGTAATTCCGATTTGAACAGTCGGCAAGAACTGATTGGGGGCATTAGCCAGATCCAAAGCTACACGGGCATTCGTCGAACCCTGGTTAGCCATCTGTTGCAGTCTCACCTTCCGTACTGAGATGATGGCCATCTCTGACATCACAAACACGCCATTGAGCAAAACTAGCAGGAGAACAATCAGAAGGTCGGTACTTGGGGACATTTCTCAATTTATCGGTAGTAAAGGCGAAGCGCACTGCCCGCTTAAAGCATAAGCCCGGAAGCTGCCAATCTCGATCGCAAAAATCGAAATTGTTGTCAACCTGTCCCTAGATTAACGGAACGGGCTCGTTTCGATCGCAAGTTCCAGATATTCAGACAAGGCTTCTAGTAGAAATCTACCCGCAGTAGAGTTGAACTGCCAACAGCCGATCGAGACAATGATAGATGTTTGTCGTACAATCGAACTTACTAGGCAGCGGGGAAGATCCTTCGCCCATCGGGATAAAAACTAACAGCCCATGACTTTCTCTTCGATAATTCGGACATTGGGGCGATCGCCCCTAGCCACAGAACTTCTCAACAAGCTCAAACGGCATCACTGTTTGCAACTGAACGGTATCGCCCGCTTACCAAAAGGTTTAGTAGCTTCCGCCCTCGCACAACAAGAGGGGCGAAACCTATTAGCCGTGACAGCAACTCTGGAAGAAGCCGGCCGCTGGGTAGCTCAATTAGAGGCGATGGGTTGGCAAACCGTACATTTTTACCCAACTTCGGAAGCTTCGCCCTACGAGCTATCTTACTCCGACGAGAACGAAATGACCTGGGGGCAAATGCAGGTTCTGGCGGATTTGGTGGATCGGGAACAAAAAACGGCCAATTCCTCAAAGCCGATCGCAATTGTAGCTACAGAAAGAGCTCTCCAGCCTCACTTGCCGCCTAGAAGTGCCTTTGAACCCTACTGTCTGACGCTGAAACGAGGCGAAGTTCAAGACTCAAAGATACTTGACCGCCAACTTGCCTCCATGGGGTACGATCGGGTGACTTTGGTGGAAACGGAGGGCCAGTGGAGTCGCCGGGGGGATATTGTCGATGTGTTTCCGGTGGCGGCGGAGTTGCCGGTACGGCTGGAATGGTTCGGGGATACTTTGGATCAACTGCGCGAGTTCGATCCGTCGAACCAGCGATCGCTCGATAAGGTCGATCGATTAGTTTTAACTCCTACTAGCTTTAACGCAATTATTAAGGCAGTTTTAGCTGAAAATAATCTTGACAAAACAAACCAAATAGACTCTGTTGATATAGAAAATGAAGCAGAAAAATATGTCCGCAGGCTGTTAGGTTTAGCCTTCGAGAAACCAGCTTGTTTGTTGGATTATTTGCCAGAAAATACTTTAGTTGTAGTTGACGAACCGCAAGGATGTGAAGGCCACAGCGACCGCTGGTTTGAAAATGCCCAGGAACAATGGGAAAGTTGCAATCGGGAATCAGAAGTTGTTGATGGTGAAACGCCAAGATTGCCAATTGCTAATCTGAAGGTTCCGAAAATTCACCGCACTTTTGCGGAATCGATCGCAGATGTCGCAGCTTTTGACAGGCTAGAACTTTCAGAATTAGCAGAAGATTCTACTACTCAAAAAATTAAAAGCTCCTCCGGGGGCGAGCAGCTACCGCCTGCGGTTAATTTGTCCAGCAGGCCAGTGCCGGTGATGCCTCACCAATTCGCGAAGCTGTCTCAAATGCTCCGGGAAGAGCGCGATCGCGGTTTTACGGTGTTTCTGGTTTCGGCTCAACCGAGTCGATCGGTCTCTCTGCTGTCGGAACACGACTGTCCGGCTCAGTTTGTGGTGAATCCACGCGATTTTTTGGCGATCGACAAGTTGCAGTTGCAGCACATTCCGGTTGCTTTGAAGTACAGCGGGCTGGCAGAGTTGGAAGGGTTTATTCTGCCGACTTTTCGGATTGTCTTAATTACCGATCGAGAATTCTACGGTCAGCATTCTCTCGCTACATTTAGCTACGTTCGCAAGCGCCGCCGCGCCGCTTCTAAAAAGGTTGACCCGAACAAGCTCAGTCCGGGGGATTATGTGGTGCACCGCCAGCACGGAGTGGGCAAGTTTCTCAAGTTGGAACGCTTGACGATCGATCGGGAAACTCGCGAATATTTGGTATTGCAATACGCTGACGGTACTCTGAGAGTCGCGGCGGATCAATTGGGCGCGCTGTCGCGGTTTCGGACTGTCGGCGATAAAGTGCCGGATCTCAACAAGTTGACTGGTCAAACTTGGGAAAAAACTAAAGCAAAAGTTCGCAAAGCTGTTAAGAAAGTAGCAGTAGATTTGCTGAATCTTTACGCAAAAAGAGCTAAGCAACAGGGTTATGCTTTTCCTCCTGATATGCCTTGGCAGCAAGAGTTAGAGGATTCTTTCCCGTACCAACCAACGCCGGATCAGTTGAAGGCTACTCTGGATGTGAAACGTGACATGGAGGGCGATCGACCGATGGATCGCTTGGTCTGCGGCGATGTCGGTTTTGGCAAGACGGAAGTTGCTCTAAGAGCTATTTTTAAGGCAATTACAGCGGGCAAGCAGGTGGCTTTGCTCGCGCCGACGACAATTTTGACCCAACAGCACTATCACACGCTCTCAGAGCGTTTTTCGCCTTATCCGATCGAAGTTGGTTTGCTCAATCGCTTCCGCACAGAAACTGAACGCCGGGAAATTCACAAACGCCTAGCAACTGGGGAGTTAGACGTGATTGTCGGTACTCAGTCTGTTTTGAGTAAAGCGATTAAATTTCGGGATTTGGGTTTGTTGGTGGTGGATGAAGAACAACGGTTTGGCGTGAAGCAAAAGGAAGCGATTAAATCTCTGAAAACTGAGGTAGATGTCCTGACTCTGACGGCGACTCCGATTCCCCGCACGTTGTATATGTCTCTATCGGGGATTCGGGAGATGAGTTTGATTGCGACTCCGCCGCCCAGCCGCCGCCCGATTCAGACTCATTTGGCCCCCTACGATTTGGAGGTGGTGCGGACTGCAATTCGTCAAGAGTTGGACAGGGGCGGTCAGGTTTTTTATGTTGTACCTCGGATTGAGGGGATTGATGAGTTGGCCGATACTTTGCAGCTAATGGTTCCGGGGGCGAGAATTGCGATCGCCCACGGTCAAATGGATGCTGCGGAACTAGAATCGATCATGCTGACTTTCAGTGCGGCAGAGTTTGATATTTTGGTGTGCACTACGATTATTGAGTCGGGTTTGGATATTCCGCGCGTCAATACAATCTTGATTGAGGACGCGCAGAAGTTTGGTTTGGGTCAGTTGTACCAGTTGCGGGGACGGGTGGGACGCGCGGGGATTCAAGCTCACGCTTGGCTGTTTTATCCCAAGCAGAACCAACTGTCGGATGCTGCAAGGCAGCGGCTGCGGGCAATTCAAGAGTTCGCGCAGTTGGGATCGGGCTATCAGTTGGCTGTCCGGGATATGGAAATTCGGGGCTCTGGTGATGTGTTGGGTACGGAACAGTCTGGTCAAATGGAGGCGATCGGTTTTGATTTATATGCTGAAATGTTAGAGGAGGCGATTCGCGAAATTAAGGGTCAGGAAATTCCCAAGGTTGAGGATGCACAAATCGACCTCAGTTTGACGGCGTTTATTCCTGCCGATTATATTGGAGATCTGGATCAAAAGATGAGCGCTTATCGGTCTGTGGCTTCTGCGAATACTCTCGAAGAGTTGCAACAGATTCGGGCCGATTGGTGCGATCGTTACGGGCAGATTCCTCTACCAGCGCAGCAACTAATTCGTGTTGTCGAACTCAAACAAATCGCCAAGCAAATCGGTTTTTCTCGGATTAAACCGGAAAATAAGCAGCACATTGTCTTGGAAACGCCGATGGAGGAACCTGCTTGGAATTTGCTCAAGGCTAATTTGCCCGAACATCTACATTCTCGTTTTGTCTACAGCAAGGGGAAGGTTACTATTCGCGGAATGGCTGTTTTGAGCGCCGAAAAGCAGTTGGATAATTTGATTGATTGGTTGGGTAAAATGCAGGGCGCTTTGCCGGAAGCAAAGATTTGATTTTAATATGAAATCCCGCTATTTAGCCGGCGGTCGAAATCTCAGAATCATACCGATGGAACCGGAGAAAATATTGCTGCTGCTTTAATAATTGTTTGAGCAGCACAAAGGATTAAAATCGTGAAAAAGTTAGTCTGTGTTTTTTTTGCGATCGCGCTAGCGCAAGGAGTGCCAACGGTGGTTCAATCTCAACAAATAATTGACCCGATCGACCGGGTTGTCAATGCAGGATTGATGAATAAAGATTCTAGCGGCAATTTTAATGCTGAAAGCATTATCAGTCGCGCCGATTTGGCGGTAATTTTACTGAAAACTTTTGGTTTGGAACGGCGGAAAACAGCTCAGAAACCGGATATGGAATTGCCCGACGTACCTAAAAGCTACTGGGCTTACAGTGCGATTCAAACTGCTTTGAAAACGGGAACTATGAGTGGATATCGCGACGGAATGTTTTTCCCAAATCAAAGGGTGACTCGCGCTGAGGCTTTGGCGATTTTTGCTCAAGCTTATGGGGTTTTTCAGTTTCCAGACGCCACCGTTGCCGAGATTTTAGCTAGGTATCCAGATGCAGGGGAAATTCCTAGTTGGGCTAGAAAGTCTATGGCTACTGCACTGTATGAAGGGTTTGTGAATCTTGAAGTCGGAACTAATGCAATTAATCCTTTGAAGCCGATGACTCGCGGTAATATCGCTTACGCTTTGAGCAAGTATTTGGAGCGGCAGGTAAGACCAACTTCTTTGCCTGTCCCGAACGAGGAGCCACCAAATCGGGGGATGGGAAGGTAAATATAGTAAGTTTCATTTGCCTGAGAATCGGTAATTAGTAATTGAGAAGGCCATAGCTCATTCAATTAAAAATTGCTAAGCTGTTCGACATTCAAAATGCACTATTTGTGTGCCAGATCCCATACTGTAAGGGGTTGAGGCAATAAATTTAAATGACTAACAGCTTATAGCAATCCTAACTGAGATGTGAACACAAATATGATAAAATATAAAAAAACTAAGTGCGATCGGGCAACCAAAAACTCCCCAACCACCCAAAAAAGACGACCCCAAAAACCTCGGCTACGTCTCACCCGAATTTGCCGAAAAAGTATCCCAACAGGAAATTGACCAAATCAACGCCAACGTCGAAACCCTGCTCCTAACTAAAAGCTGCATCCGCTGCGACCTCCGAGGTGTAAAATTAGTTAACCTCACCTTAAAAAATCCGATCGTTACAGGAGCAGACTTATCAGATGCTAACCTCAGCGGAGGTACTTTCGAGATATAGCGGTTCTCAGAAAGATGAGGTATGTTGTTGGGCTTCAGCCCTCTTGGTTTAAGCGGTTATATAAGCTGTCAGTCATACCTCATCTTTTTGAGAAAGGCTATAGCAGATTTTGTCAACACTAACCCTAGCACGCACTGATTTAAGTGGCTCAGTTTTAATAGGAGCGAGAATCAGCAATAGTAATTTTAGGAAAGCTAACTTGACCAATACTAATTTAGACGGTGCAGACTTGCGCTTTTCCGACTTGAGAGATGCCAATCTTTCTAATGCGAACCTCCGCAATGCGAACATGGATGGTGCTAGTCTCGATCGAGCAAGTATGGCAGGAACCACCATGTCCGATGGTCGAAAAAATCAATAATATTAAATTCGTCATTCCTGACGGCTAGCTATATTAACCACCATGCAATTAAAGCTGCTGTCTTACCTTTCGCCACTATCGGTTCGCAAGGTTCCACCGTTAGACGTTGTGACATCCCTTGATAAACAGCATCAGAAATAGTAATTGCACCACCAGGCGTGGCACTTTCTAAGCGTTTTGCTGTATTGACAACATCACCAATCACCGTATAAGTCCGAACATCTGCACCGCCAAATAGCCCTTCAATAACGCTCCCGCAATGCACTCCGCATCCCGCACCAATTCCATATAATTCAAGCATTTCTAAAGCAGCTTTACTCATAGATTTAGCCGCAGCAATTCCCTGCTGTGGCGTAGCATAAATCGCCATAATTTCATCGGCTGTAAAAGTTATTCTTAAAGGCTGAAACTTGGCGGCGGCTGGTTCAACACAACGGTAATATTCATTGATAACCGCTGCAACTGTCTCAGGGGAAGTTTTTTCGCACCAACTTGTAAAACCGCGAATATCCATAAATAAAATCGTGCGATCGCACTTTTGAAAAGCCAAACCTGCTGGATTATTAAGCGCTGTGTCTACTACATGACTTCCCATCCCCCATTCTGCCATGTTTCCCAGTAGTTGATCTGTTTTTTGTAGCTGCTTTCTTTGTTTGAAAATCTGTACCGACTGCAACCCCAAAAGCAAACCGATAAATACCATACTCCAAGTAAGAAACCAGTGCGTTGCCGTCCGTGAAAATGTCACTATCAATTCTAAATTAGCAATTAAATATTGAGACTTAATCCCAATCACAACATAAAAAGCTACCACCATCAGAGCCCGTACCACACTTTCCAGTGGAATCAGCCAATCATCAATACCCTTAGCCCAATGGAATCGCAATCCTTGCAAAGTAGCAATCATCAGAGAAAATAACCAAAAGACAACGTGACTAGGATTTTGGAAAAAATCTAGCCCGTCTATCGGCAGATCAATCAGCGTATAGATACCAACGCAGATCAGGTTTCCCCAAAAACGGTGGCATTTCGAGTTCGACAGATACCAAGCCTGAACAAGCATTGCTACTATTAGTAAATATTCAGTTGGGTCTGTGATAAATTTGAAGAAACCAGCTAATATTAAGTCTGATAAACTCTTCAGAATTAAAAAGTGACCGCTGTTACTTAATACTTCACTAAAAAATGTACTGGTGCGACTTCCTTGTAGCAGACTTTTCCATACAATTTTTGACTTAAGACTTGATTTTGCCGTTTCAATACTTCTATTTTTCATCTTAATTAAAGGTCAGCGACCAGAGAATTATTGTATACCAGTTCCCCAAAAAAGATGCAACTGTAGAGAGAATTAAAACCACGATATTCATCAGTTATCCCCGAAAAACAAATCTATTAGACATCTCCCATAATTATTGTGGAACAGGCATCCTGCCTGTTCTTCAGAGGCTTTTTGGGAGATGTATATTAGCTATCTTCCTCTGTTGTTTGCTGGCGGCGTTTCCGAAAAATACCAGTCATATTGATTCCTGTTACCAGCAGCAAAATCACACCCAAACCTACCAAAAACACATAGATTGGCATCAAAAAATTTCCCAAATATTCTCCTTGGTGGATATTCAGAAAAACTTTTCCTACCTCTTTTGGCATCTTAAACCAACTTCTGCCAACTCGATAGATTACACCTGTGACTGTACTCACTGCTAAAGGCAAGACAATAATCGGTGTAGCAATACGGTGAACCTTACGAAAATCAAGTTTAGCACCCGGTCTTTCAGGGCGTGTGCCACCAAAAAATTTGGTCATCGTCAAACCAGTAACTATCAGCCCAATCACTCCCAAAGCCAGGAAAAGCACATAAAATGGTCTGAGTTCCTTTCCGAGATAGCTTCCTTGGTGAATATTCATAAAAATCTCAGCAGCATCACCTTCTATGCCTAACCAATCTTCTCCCAGCCGATAGGCAACTCCCGTTATGGCTGTTAAGAGTAAAGGGATGAAAATAATCGGTGCAACTTGGCGGTGAAGTTTGCGAAAGTTAGCGCTAGCCATCTATTTATTCTCCTATTTTTCAGATGTTTTGTTGTTTACAAATCAGATATTCTTGGACGCACGAGTAGGCAGAAACCGGGTTTTTTTGCGAAAATATTTCGTTGTCACCCGCAGATTCGGTAAAAAACCCGGTTTCTTTGGTCAAAGTGGGTAATTCATGTTGCAAAAAAACGGTTTTAGCGCCAGTATTACAATTAGGAATAAGTGAAATTAGTCGCGTTAATATTTCCAGCATTAACTCCTTTCAAGACTGCCAAATATTGACCAGTGCCTGCTATCCTCAACAGAGTATCGCTAGCATAAATTTCTGTTCCTTGAGTGATATTAATGTTAGAAAATCCTAAGCCATCTTTCAGCTTCAGTATGTCTGCGCCTTTTTGAAAGTCCGTGATGATATCAGCGATATCGAGAGTATTTGTAGCCGATCGCCCTTCCAGCTCAAATAAATCCGAACCCATACCGCCGGTCAGAATATCTTGACCCTTCCCTCCTTCGAGAATATCATTGCCTGCACCGCCATCAAGCGTGTCTTGACCCTTGCCTCCTTCTAGTTTATCGTTGCCGCTGTTGCCGCTCAAAATATCATTGCCATTGCGTCCTTTTAAAGAAACATTATTACCAGGAATTCCTGTCAGGATGTCGTTACCATCTGTACCTTTAATTTCATTCTGATAGAAATTGCCGCCGCTTTCGTATCCCTGAGAGCTGATAGACAAACTGTTTATAACTGGGGTATAACTGGAAGAAGCAACAGGTTGATTGACAGAAAACCCCATCTCGTAACCGCTTTCACCACCGCTTTCGTAGCCAGAATTGCTGTTACTAATATTGTAACGGCTGTCATTCCCACTTTCGTAGCCAGAATTGCTATTACTAATGTTGTAACGGCTGTCATTCCCGCTTTCGTAGCCAGAATTGCTGTTACCACTTTCACCGCTTTCGCCACTTTCCCCAATTGAGAGTTGGTATCTCTCCGATGATGCTCGATCGACATCGATAGAATTGTCTTGTGTCACATAAGACTGTCCCACACCTGTCCAAATTTTAGTTTGGTTGCTCATCTTTTAGATCCTGGTTGTTTAACTCATTTACAATTACTGTGACAAAACAAAGTAAAGAACTCGGAAAGACCTAAAATTTATTTCATCCGCTTCCAAAACCTCCTCAATAGTCCTGGACACACGACATCCATATCTGGTGTGAATCTAGGGGCAATCCCCGTGGTTGCCCCAATCCCTTAGTCTCTTGCGTAAGTCCTGCTCAACCTAAACATCAGCCCATTTTCGCAGCAAATTAGCAATGCTTTTTGATAGCAAGTCAAACTCCGCTGTCTTTCCAGACTTCTGAAAAAGGGTATCGCGAACCGTATCCAAATCAAAGAGAATTTCTCGATTATGAGCATCCCGAACTAAACTCTGCACCCAAGTCACCGCCGCTAGTCTTTCACCTTCCGTTACAGGTTCCACACGATGTAAAGTTGTAGTAGGATAAACAACCATTGAACCAGCATCAAGTTTAAAAGCTTGTTCGCCTTGGGTACTTTCAATCACTAATTCCCCGCCCGTATAAGTTGCAGGATCGCTGAGAAATAGAGTGAGAGACAAATCCGATCGCATTAGTTCTTCATCTCCCATAATCGCATTATCAATATGTGTCCCGTAGTACATTCCTCCCTGATAGCGACTAAACATAATGGGACGAATTGCTTTAGGGCGCGCCGCTATTTGGAATAAAGAATTGCGTTTTAGTGCTTGATTGACTAAATTTATGAGTTCCTGAGTTGGAGCCGCATCATTTTTTAGTTGAGCATTATTTTTTACTTGTTGGGCGTACCAACCTGCTGTTAACTTCCCATCGACAAATTCAGCATTTTTTAGGCGATCGACAATTAATCCTAATTCCTCTGAACTCAGAATATTGGCCATACAGATAATCATTTGGGACACTCCTACAGGTTGCTAATGGACTCGCATTGTAGCAATAAGGTAATGTCTATGCAAACAATTTTTAGAGGTTTTTGGTTCTTTCCGAGTTCTTTACTTTTTTCTGGGATAGTAGGAGTAATACCAAATCCTGCCTTTTTATCTCCTCTATGATTCGGCGGTTGAAACCGCTACTACACAAACGAAGTCCGCCTCCGCGGACTAAGAAATAAAGGGGATTTTTAACCCGGATTTGGTATAATCACCCAGAATAAGGCTTTTTGAAAGATGCAAAGTAAAACTAAGATTTGGCTCGGCATTGGAGCTTGCGTTTTAACCTCTGTAGCTGCTAGTGCGATCGCATCCCAGAATGATAGCAGTGTTAATCAATTTTCCCCTATTTCTCTTTTAAGTAATGCTGCTAATTCATCGATGAGCAACAGCAAGCCGGTTAAACCGATCGTTTTAATGAGTAGCAGTGGTGGCGAACAAGGAGAAAGCGGCGAAGGAAAAAAACCAAAACCCCGGAAAAAAAGTAGTTTCACTTCTGAACTTTACTTGACAGATAGTAATGTCACAATGACAGCTTCGAGGGGCGGGGAAAGTGGAGAAAAAGGTGAACAAGGAGAAAGCGGTGAACAAGGAGAATCTGGGAAGAAGAGTTAAGGTTTTCTATTAATATCAACTCTTAAGCTACTGAGGAGAATTTTACTTGAAAACAGCTACCTACTCCTAGCTGACTGGTAACGCTAATTTCTCCTCGGTGGCTTTGGACAATTGCTTGGGCGATCGCCAATCCCATCCCCAAACCCCCTGCACGGCGATTTCTCGCTCGATCTGCTCTCCAAAATCTGTCGAAAACTAACTTGACATCTTCTGGAGCAATGCCGATGCCAGTATCCTCTACACTCACAATTGTCGATCGGTTCTGTCTGCTCAGAGAAACAGTCACAATTCCGCCCGCTGGTGTGTAATGAATTGCGTTTCCGAGCAAGTTGGAAAACAAACGAGTTAGCTGTGCAGCATCTCCCATTACAGATGTATCAATGGCTAAATTTGACTTGAGAATAACTTGCTTTTCTTGAGCTTGCAGTTCCCACAAATCTAGCAAATCCTCTAATAGTTCGTCTAACGGAACCGCTATCCACTCGCGGGCGATCGTGGCTGCTGGTGCATCCATTCTAGTTAATAAAAGTAAGTCTTCAACTAACTGAGTCATCTGTTTAGTCGCAGAGGCGATCGCCACCATTTTCTTAACATCCGCTGCATGAATTCTCTCAGGATGACTCTGCATCACTTCCACTGAAGTTTTAATCGCCGTCAGCGGACTTCTCAACTCGTGAGAAGCATCAGCAGTGAATTGTTTTAACTGCTGAAAACTATCCTCAATTGGCTTGAGAGATTGCTTAGTCAGCCACAAACCACCAACCGCAGTCAAGCTCAGGAAAATAATACTCCCATAACCCAAATTCCAGCGGAGTCTGCTGAGAACTTCTTCAACTTCTTTAGTAGATTCGCTGGTGCGAATATAACCTTTTAATTCTTGCTTTTTATCATCATAAGAAATGTAAACTGGAATTGTTGCCGACCGAATTTGCCCGTTTTGTATGGTTTGGAAACCCGATTTTATCGTTACAGGCGGTAAAGTCTTGCCGGAATTTCCTAACATTTTACCTGCTTCATTAAACCATTCTACAGATTGATCTGGTTCCCGCAGATTTTGCCAGGGAATGTCTAAGTCTCCGTCTTTGTCTAACTGGCGCGTTACTTTTTCGCGATCGAGTTCAATCTGAAAGTCATCATTGCGCTGTTCACTTTGTTGATGAGATAGATCGCCTTTTTTTTCTGGATGTTCAGAAAGGTGCTGCTTTTCGATCGCAACTAAACTGTGAGAAGCTGCTTGAGCCAAAACCTCCAATCGCTGGTCTAATTCTTGATACAGACTGCTGGCAAATAATTCATAAACAGCAATAGCAGAAGTTCCTAAAATAGCTACCATCACTGTTAAGTAAGATAGCAATAAACGCCATCCCAAAGATTGAAATTGGGGATTAGAGGTTTTGGTTGAGCCGATAACCCATGCCATAAATAGTCTCAATAAAATTAGCTGGTGCGCCTGCTGCTTTCAGTTTTTGTCGCAAACCCCGGAGATGAACTTTTACGGTTTCTTCTCCTGGCGAGTCTTCAAAAGCCCATATATGGTCTAGGATAGCACTCCGTGTTAAAACGCGCCCTCCTGTTCGCAGGAATAATTCTAGCAAACTGTACTCCTTTGGTGTAAAATTAAGCAAATTATCGCGATAAGTAACTTCGCAGGTATTCGGGTTTAAACGCAGATTTTCCCACTCTAATACTGGTGGCAAAGTTGTACTTCCCCGCCGCAGTAAGGCTCTAATTCTTGCTGCTAATTCTGGCAAATCGAAGGGTTTAACGACATAATCATCAGCTCCGGCATCTAGTCCTATGACTTTATCATTGCTGGTGTCTCTGGCTGTTAGCATGAGCACGGGGGTTTTTAAACCTTGTCGGCGCAAGCCCTGACATAGGGTAATTCCATCTATTTTTGGCAGCATCACATCTAGCAGAATTAAGTCATAGGTAAAAGTTTCTGCAAAGTTCCAACCTTCTTGACCGTCGGCGGCTATGTCTACGGCATAATGTTGGTCGGTGAGGGCTTCTGCTAATGCTTGGGCAATGCGATAGTCATCTTCTACTAACAGAATTTTCATAGTTTACTGCTAAAATATTGTTGATTGTTGATTGTGATATCGCATAGTTTTTTTTCGGAATGATTAAACCTTAGTGTCAACAAACACTTCAGATCAATTTCGGCTGCGCCGGAATGATATAGAGGAGACTGCACGTGCCGTTTCCCTACCGTTATGAATTGGGAGACTGCACTGCCGTGTCCTGATTTCGGGTTAATATTAATTCCGATGCAACCGGAAATGATATGAGTCAAAAAGTCGATCGCCCGCCATGCAAAATCCCGGAGCTTTGGTGACTGTAAAAGCAGCCATCAAACCCCCAGGATTTAATGTTTTCCTCTTAAACGAGGCTCAAATTATTGCCAATGGGTATTGACTAATCAGCAGTAGCCAATTCGGTACTGGCTGCGCCGCGCTTCCGCGTCAGGGTATTGAACAGCATCTGACCGACAGCTTTAATCAAATTGCCTTCTAACTCCATAAACATCTTCATGTTCATGCCAAAAGCTGCATTAGCTTCGTCAACAATGCGCTCTGCTGTAGCTTCGTTAATCGGCAATTCATTCATTGCCTGACGGTAGTTAGCTTTGAACTCTTTTTCATCAGGAATATCCTGGAATTCGTAGAAAGCAGTGCCTTCTCCCTCGGTAAGATTCATGCCGCGCTGAGCAATTCCCTTGAGGATTTGTCCGCCGGACAAGTCGCCTAGGTAGCGAGTGTAAGACTGAGCTACTAACAGTTCTGGTGCGGTAGCCGAGATTTCATGAATCCGCTGCACGTAAGCTTTAGCTGCTGGTGACGGGGATATTTGTTCCCGCCAATTGGCGCCGTAGTAGTAGAATAAATCTTGCTCTAAACTTTGTTTGCGATTTAACTCAGAAAAGTAAATTTTTGAAACAACCGGATGCTGCTTTTGGCGTTCCATTTCCTCTTCCATTGCCGAGTAGACAAAGTACAGGTTTCCTACTAACTTCCGGTAAGAAGTTTTTTCTACAACGCCTTTTAAAAAGCATTTGACAAAACCAACGTTTTCTGCCATTGTGTGAGATTTTTTTGTTCCCTCACGCAATTTTGTTGCTAAATTGATGCTCATGCTATATTGTCCAACCTTCTATTTTTGTGGTAGCTGATGGATGCGCCAAAAATCTAAAATTTACCTAAGCATTTACCTTAAAGCAATTTGATGAGAGATTGTATTAATTTTTATAACAAAAGTTGCAGTTGGCCGGAAAGCAGTAGTCAGTTGACAGGAAAGCAGTTGACAGGAAAGCAGTTGACAGGAAAGCAGTAGTCATCAGCCACTAACTAATGACTAATGACTCATCCTCGCCAGCAACTGTCAACTGTCAACTGTCAACTAACTTAGATGTCCAAGTCGAGGAGGTTGAGTTTGGGGCCGTAGGTTTCGATGAATTCGCGGCGGGGGGCGACCCGATCGCCCATTAAGATGGTAAAGATGCGATCGGCTTCAGCAGCGTCTTCAATCTCCACCCGTTTTAGCGTCCGAGTTTCCGGGTTCATCGTGGTATCCCACAACTGCGTGGGCATCATTTCGCCCAAACCTTTGAACCGCTGGATAGTGTAGTTCGCATTGGCGGGGAATTCGTTGCGGACGAGATTGTTCATTTCGCGATCGCTGTAACAGTAGTAGTGATTGCGTCCCCGTTCCACTTTATACAGAGGAGGACAAGCAATATAGATGTAACCTTGTTCTACAAGTGCGCGCTGGTAGCGGTAGAAGAAAGTCAGCAACAGCGTGCGGATGTGGGCCCCATCTACGTCAGCGTCAGTCATGATCACTATGTGGTGATACCGCAATTGACCGGGGTCGAATTCTTCGCCTTTGATACCCAAACCCAGGGCTGTAATTAACGACTGAATTTCGTTATTTTTGTAGATTTTGGCGTCGTCGGTTTTCTCGATGTTGAGAATTTTACCGCGCAAAGGCAGAATTGCTTGGAATTGTCGATCGCGCCCTTGCTTCGCGCTGTTGTGTACAAAAACTCCCGCACCTAGTGCAAAGTTGTGGCTGTTAGGCACTTCGATGTCATAAACATCGTGCCGTTCCTCTACAGCTTCAATCTTCACAACACGGTGGTTGTAATTACGAACCGCTTGGCGAGCATATAATTCTTCACCATTAAAGTAGCGCTTACAAAAAGTCTCGTACTTCAACAAAGACTTATCATTCTTCAGGCGGCGATAAGAATTGTAATAATCTACATCAATCCAGCCCATTTTCATCTGAACAGTCTTCAATGCTTCCAGAGTTTTGCGGTAATAAGTTTCGTCCAAAGCTGCTTTGCGTTGGCGGCGAAACTCCGGTGTCCACTGTTCCTTAGTTTTCTCCCGTCGCCAGTCCAACAAATCCTGATTTTGCCACTGTTCTTTGGCCAATTGTGAATTAGCCTCCCGCGCTTCAGGATTGTTAGCAAAATGATTGCGAACCCGTTGAGACTGAGCTAAGCGGTTTTCTTCAGAACTCCAATACTCTTGTTGGGCTTGGTTGAGCAATTCATTATTTTGCTCGCGATAAGCTTCATTAGTGTCGTAAAACTCACGCCACTTGCTAGTCATGTAAGCTTTATACTCTTCATCTTCCCACTGAGCCTTTGCCTGTTCTGAGAGAATTTGCCTGGTTTCAGGCTGCTGCATCCGCTCTTTCATCATCGCCCGAAATTCATCAGTCATGTGAGCTTGACGGCTCTTTTCAATGACATCCGGCCTGTGCAATGTTTTCTCAAGGTTGGCGCGGTGTAAAGCCAAGTGTTCCTGAGCAGGTAGTCGCTGAATATTGGTCGGATTGTTGTTGAGTTTGTTGAAATCAACATGGTGGCGGTGATTGCCGTCAGATGCTTGATAAACCTCATGTTTCAGGTTGTAGAAATCCGATAACAAATGACTGTAAATCCACTTGTCACTGCTGGGATTCCAAACCATTTCGTAACCGTTAAGTCCCTGCCCGTTTTGGTTCTTTTTCGACAACTGGCGGTTGAGAGGCATTAAGGAATCGTCCGGTGTCAGCATGGCTGCTGCTTTGTAAGTGCCATCCCGCAACATGAACCGATGATCTGGAGTACAAGTAATTGTCTCCCCATTGTCTAATGTCAATTTGATAACCTCAGCATTTGCTTTAGTCATGCGAGCGTTGGTTATCCGCTCAAACCCGATGTTTCGACTCTCGCGAATGGTGTAGCAAAAGTGTTCTTTACCTTCTGCTTGTTCGTCAACTATCTCTTTGAAGGTTTTTGTTGTGCCATCAGCTAATAATATTTTCTCCGAAGAGAGAAAACAGCCGCCGGCTGAATCGCCCTCGACCAGGTATATCTCAGACAGGGCGGGGTCTCTGGAGCTACAGTCCGCTAATTTTCCGGGCAAAGGAGACGATTCTAGGACGGATTTTCGGCGGACTAAATCGCGGGCACGACGGGCGGCTTCTGCGGCTTTAAATGCCTGAATTGCTTTTTCCAAAATAGCGTCTGCTACTTGGGGCCGAAATTCCAAATATTCGGTTAATACTTCGCCTACCAAGGAATCAACTATTCCTCGGACTTCGGTATTTCCTAGCTTTGTTTTAGTTTGGCCTTCAAATTCGGGATCGGGAACTTTGACCGAAATCACGGCTGTTAAACCTTCGCGGACGTTTTCGCCGGCGAGGTTGGGCTCGTTTTCTTTGATTTTGTTGCGCTTGCGGGCGATCGAGTTCATCGTCCGCGTCAAAACAGCCTTTAAGCCTTCTAAGTGTGTACCGCCGTCGATCGTCCGAATGTTGTTGGCAAAACCCAGAACGTTGTCGCTAAAAGCATCGACGCACCACTGCAAAGACACTTCTACATACACGTTGTTGCGTTCTCCTTGTACGTAGATCACCTCTTCGTGCAGTGGCTGCTTCTCGCGGTTCATGTACATGACATATTCCTTGATGCCACCTTCGTAACAATAGGTTTCGACGCGCGGTTCGCTACTTTTGAGCAATTCCAAGCGACGATCGCCAAAAGTAATTTTCGCACCCGCATTCAGATAAGCCAACTCTCGCAAACGTCCAGAAACCGTAGCGTAATCAAACTCAATCCCAGTGCTAAATATCTGAGTGTCTGGAAGGAAACTAACTGAAGTACCGGTGCGATTTCCTTTGCAGGGCTTGGCCACAAGTTCGCTGACGGGAAAGCCTCTTTCGTAGCGCTGCAAATGTTCTTTTTGGTCGCGCCAAACAGTAACCTCTACCCACTCGGAAAGCGCGTTAACCACGGAAATACCTACACCGTGCAAACCTCCAGAAACTTTGTAACCGCCACCGCCAAACTTACCGCCGGCGTGCAGTACAGTCATTACTGTTTCGATTCCCGATTTGCCAGTCTTGGCAACGATCCCGGTAGGAATACCGCGGCCGTCATCTGTGACAGTGACTGAACCGTCGGCGTTGAAGTCAACCTCGATGTGAGTGCAGTGGCCAGCCAGCGCCTCATCGATGGAATTGTCCACAACCTCGTAAACTAGATGGTGGAGTCCTCGCGGGCCGGTGGTACCGATGTACATCCCCGGTCGTTTGCGGACTGCTTCGAGACCTTCGAGAACTTGAATCTGGTCGGCGCTGTAGCTGCTGGTCATACAAAAATAGCTCCAATAATGAGGCCTAAAGCCCCAAAAGCTTCTAAAATGGGAAAACTCCTAAAATTATAGCACAAAACCGTTAATGGCGATGCTAGGGCTTTCTGAATGGAAATTTATCGGGGGGACGGAGGGGAAGAGTTTTGAGATTGCTTCGCGATTTCCCACCCAGGGCGGTGAATGAGTGAAGCCAGAGAAGGGAAAGTAGGGATGAATAGAGCCTGGGATAGGATTTGAGGGTTTTTCTTGGGAAATGCAATATGTTTTTTAAGTGTGCGACGGCTTATGTTTAGATTGATTACAATTTGCGGGGCGACGGCGACGGGGAAGTCTGGAGTGGCTGTGGAAGTTGCCGATCGACTGAAATCTTCGATCTTGAGCGCAGACTCCCGTCAAGTGTACCGCGAATTTGACATCGGAACGGCAAAACCGACAAAGAGCGATCGCGCTTCTGTACCGCATCACTTAATTGACATTTGCGAGCCGACAGAAACTCTAACACTCGCAGAATACCAGCAGCAAGCTCAAAAAATAATTGCTGATGTCGATTTTCCCGTTTCTCCTCCGCTGTTGTTGGTGGGAGGGACAGGCTTATATATCAAATCGATTGTCAAGGGTTTGAAAATGCCTAGGGTAGCGCCGATGCCCGAATTGCGATCGCAACTTGCGGATCTGGGCCAATCTCAATGTTATGCGATGTTGCAGCAGGTCGATCGCCCGGCCGCCGAGAAAATTCACCTCAACGATTCATTCAGAACCTTACGGGCACTGGAAGTATTTTATGTCACCGGGCGCTCTATTTCCGAACAGCAAGGCGAAAATCCTCCCAATTATCCGATTCTACAGATTGGGTTGGACTGCGAGATGGATGTTTTGGGCGATCGCATCCAACAGCGCACCGAACAAATGTTAGAACGCGGTTGGCTGGCTGAAGTAGAATATTTGTGCAAAAAATACGGCTGCGACTTACCATTGTTGAACACCCTGGGATATCAGGAAATCAAACGATATTTAGCTGGCGACATTACGCTTGAGGAAGCTAAAGAATTAACAATTTTGCACACGAGGCAATTTGCCAAGAGACAGCGGACATGGTTTAGAGCATATCCTGAAATTGAATGGTTTGATGTTAGCGTACCTGATTTACTGGAACGAGTTTGGCAAAGAATACAAAATTTTCTGGTCAAAGGTTCGTAGTGAGGACTTTAGTCCGCAGAAAAGAAAGGACTGAATTCCGAACGATCGAACCTAATAACAAAGGTTCGTAGTGAGGACTTTAGTCCGCAGAAAAGAAAGGACTGAATTCCGAACGATCAAACCTAATAAGTTTCAATTAAAGAAACTATTTGAATATAATCAAAATCATTTGCCAAAAAAGCTAAAGCCTCAGCCACAGATTCATCAAGCTTGCGGATTTGCTCTATGCAACTATCAACTTTAGCCATATCACTGAGGCTGGAAGCTGCCAATAAATCAGCCAACAATTCAGCAGGCAAATTCGCCAAAGCTGACCGACTCAAAGCAGCTTGGATATCCAGTTTCGTCAAATCCTTGTTGCTAGCAGGTTCCTCATAGATAAAATTCACCCCAATATGTTTTTGAAGCGCATCAAATATATCTGCTTCCCGGAACGGTTTGCGGATAAAATCATCGCATCCTGCCGAAGAAACAACCGCTCTTTCTTCTTCTAAAACACTAGCAGTTACAGCAATAATTGCAGTAGCTTGACCTTTAAGAGTACCTTTGATTTGTTTTGTAGCTTCGTACCCGTCCATCACGGGCATTCTCATATCCATTAAAATTAAATGCGGTTCCCAATCATTCCAAATCTCAACAGCTTCTTGGCCGTTACAAGCTTCTTTTAGTTCAAAACCGAGGGGAGAAAGCAGTTTGAGTAGCAGCAAATTATTGCTGGGTTTGTCATCAACAATCAAAATGCGATACCTAGGTTGATTCGGTGCGAGGCAAATCACTTGTAGCGCCGTCTTTTTGCCTTCTATTTCCCTGGGATCGATCGCACTAATTTTAGTATCGAATACAAAAGTTGTTCCCACTCCCAATTCTGAATAGACACTCATCTTGCCACCCATTAACTCTACAAAATTGCGGCTGATTGGCAGTCCCAAACCAGTTCCTTCTTGGGAGTTTTTACCAGTTTGGGTTTGCACAAAAGCTTCAAAAAGACTATCTAAGGGAGCACCACAGAATGATTGATCCTATAATGACCCAAAGATAATTTCAGTGTGCAGCGTATCTTATGTCTCTAAAATCTATCATGAAACTGACC
>NZ_JAEQDD010000064.1:0-28043 GCF_020737885.1 Microcoleus sp. PH2017_34_RAT_O_A
TCGGGTAGATTAAGCAGTCTGTCAAGATGAAGATCCATACGGTAGAAATCAATTAGTAGTATCTCATTATACACTTTTCACCAAAAAGCCAGAAGAGCCATTTCTACGAGAAACCGAGTGATTTCTGTAAGTCATATAACAATTACCATCATAACCACCGATAAATTAAAAAATTCATGACAAGTTCTAACTATCTGTGGCAAGCAAATCAAGACTTAAGCGAAGCTTGTCTGCAACATCCCTTTCTCAGAGGCATTGCTGACGGCAGCCTCCCCCAAAATAGTTTTGCATATTATGTTGCACAAGACGCATTTTTTCTGGGAGCATTTGCTCGCGCTTACAGTATCGCTGCGGCAAAAGCACCCGACTGGGAGGGATTTGAAATCCTCCACAATCTCGGGAGTGGCGTTTTAGAAGAACTTCGCTTGCATCAAGGATATGCAGCGAAATGGGGTGTAAACTTGCAAGAGGCTAAACCGGGAATTGCTACCCGCCGCTACACGGATTTTTTATTAGCAACTGCCTGGGGAAGCGGTGTCGGTTTGACAGTAGCGGCGATGACTCCTTGCTTGCGGTTGTATGCTTTTTTGGGACAGCAGTTAGCCAAGCCTAATATACCAAAACACGCCTTGAGCGACTGGATTGTCACCTATAGCAGCCCTGAGTTTGAGATTTTAGCTTCACGGCTGGAAAGTTTGGTCGATCGCTATGCCGAATCTATACCGGAAGTAGAAGCAACCTATCGCTACGCTATGTTGTGCGAAAGAGACTTTTTTCAGGCAGCTTGGGAGGTAGATTCAACAGTTGACAGTTGACAGTTGACAGTTGACAGTTTGAGAGCGACCTCTACCCTTAAGTCCGAGGATTGGAGTAATGAATAGTCTGATTTTCATTTAGAGATGCTCGCCAACTATCGCCCCTAAGCTACCCACAGCCAACCTGCAAATCTGACGGAAACGTACAGCAGAAATATACCAAACAATCCCATCAACCCGTAACCCCAACGAGGCTTAGCTGCTAGCAACAAGCCGAGAGCTATTGAAAGCGGCAGCATACCGTAAGCGTAGCGGTTTACCGATCGCAAAGCTCCGGAATTAAGCAGCAGTGCTAAAGAGCAAAAACCGTAAGTCAAAACAATAGTGGTAAGCCTTTTGTGCAAAAACCATAATAAATAGCCGCTGCCAAAAATCATCACAATTCTACTGATAGCAGATACCTTCAATTTGAGAGCTTGAATCAATACCTCGAACCAACTCGGCTGAACCCATCCCTTTTGAACATGAACAAATGCTAAAGCATCTCCAAATCTAATAGCACAATATATACTAAATGAAAATATCCCAAGAGCGCTAGCCAAACCTGCAAAATAAGCAAGTGGAGGTCTTTTTTCCCTCCAAGCTGTCAGCAAAAAAGCAGGTATCAGTGCTACTCCCGGCCCCCTAGTAGCAGTTGTCAAAGCTCCCCAAACAGCAGCCCAAATATACTCGCCCCTCTCAAAAGATCGCAAAGCAGATGCTGTCAGAAACAGAAACAATCCTTCTGTATACATGACAGTGCAAAATAGCGAGAACGGACACCAAGCTAGCATAGCGGTTGTCCATTTGGCAACACCAGTATCGTATCGCTGTTCTACCCAAAAATAAATCAGCACTAATGCGCCCAAAAATGCAAAAGAGTTGATTAATACCCCTGCTGCGTCCGATCGCATTCCGAGGGTCATCAGCCCCCGAATTAGCAAGGGAAACAGCGGATAGAAGGCAACAGAATGTTGCTCTCCGTCATCGGCGTAGGAGTAGCCTAGGGTAGCGATTTTGGTGTACCATTCGCCGTCCCAATGGGAGAACAACTCCCAGCCACTTTTGGGAATAAAGCCCGCCACAAAAGGCGTTGAGTCCTGAGACTGGTAGAGCAGCGAGTGATGGTACAGGAAGGGGGCAATTAGCTGCATCCCGATCGCAATTACCGATCGGCTCAGCAACCACATAGTAATTACAAAAATTAACCCATCTCTGCTTTTAGTGCCTGCTTGACGCGGACTTACTTCTAGCCCTAAATCAGTATTTGTCATCGCTAAAACAGCGCCAGACTGTTGATTTTAAATACAGTATAGTCGGCTGCCTATCGATCGCCAAATATATACGTAAGTACAGCGGTACTGCTAATTTTAGCGTCCCAGTTTATTGGGAATACCTTCGCAGCCGCCGGGAATAGTCTCTCGCGACTTCGAGCCGCACCAAGCGCAGCAGTAATAGCGCTGCTCGTCCGACAGCCGCTTGACAGCAGTGAAATCAGCACGTTCAACCACAGCGCCGGTATATTCACCCGTTTGATAGTTGGCAAATTCCGTGCGGCTGCGGGGAGATGCCATTTCTGCCGAGCCGTAGAATAATTTGGTGGCTCTCATGTCGGCGCGAACGAGATTGGCGTCGTACAGAATAGCGCGCGAGAGGTTTGCTTTCACTAAATCGCACTTGCTGAGATTGGCTCGGACAAGGTTGGCTTCGCTCAACTCAGTCCACCGTAAATCCGTGCCAGCGAGGTCAGCACCAGCTAACATGACGTTTAAATCGATGACGCGGAGGCCGTGATCTCTGTCTTCAGCGTAGCCACCATCGCCGTCAAGGATGGGGCGGCCTAAAAGCCGATCGCGCTTCAGAGGAGTAATCAGTCTCGACTGCGACAAAAACCGCAGAATTTTCGCTTTACCTTCAGCATCCACACTGCTCATAATTGCAGCGGTGCGGCCTTCGGCGATCGCCCTTTCCTGCGGCCAATCTTCCAAAAACCCTTGCTCGTCAAGGGCTAAGTCGGAAACCCCTTGAAAATAAGCATCGATCGTTTGCTGCTGGGTAATGCGATTTTGCTGAATCGTCAAATCCTTCGAGATCACGTACTGGCGCCAAGCCACGTAAACGCCCAAAATTGCGATCAAAATTTGACCCAAAGCACCAATTAACTCGCCGAGAGCTCCGATAGCATCCCAGTTGATTTGGATGTTGCGGCTTCCCGGTTCAGTATTAGTACCGCTGAGCATCAGCAAGCCCACAATCCCAGCTAACAGCCCGAAGCAAGAGATGATCAGCGTGCGCCAAGTCGGCGGAATTACCTGCACCCAGATTTTGCCCCAACTCGGCCACATCATCCTCAGCGATATGCCGATCGCACCGATAGCCCCAAATAAGCCGATCCAAATGCTATCGTTAGCCAGCCCGACAATCATCGAGGCGATCGCCGCCAGTGTCAGCACCGAACCCGTCACCTCAGCAGTCGTTTGTGCAGGCTGCTGCGGCAATAAAACCTTGCGAGTTGGAGGCGGCGGTGGCAGCGGTTTTGCCGGTTCAGCAGTAGCAACGATTGTCGTGGCTTCTGGCGGCACAGTAGGGAGCGCACCGTTAGGGCTTTCTACAGTCACGTTCGACTTAGGAGGATTGGGTTGAGGAGAGTTGGGTTCTGGTGTCATGCGTTGAGGCAAATTCTAATTTAGGGCGATCGCTAAAACAATTTTAACCAACGAAGCACGATTCTACATAGCATTACAATAGAAATATCCAGTAATTACACTCAAAGAGGTAACATAATATGACCCTGGTACTCCCCAATCTTCAAGGCAAACAAATGGGTCAAGTAATCACTACAATCACCGTCACGAATTTCATCGATCTAGTTATGGCCGAGCGGGGATTCATTTCTACCGAGGAAGTTCGTTCTGCGCTGCTAGACAAAGTTCTTGTCGATACCGGAGCAACTCTGCTTTCCTTACCAGCTCCCATTATTAGCCAACTAGGTTTAAGACAAGTAGGAGAAAGAGATGTAGAAACATCGGCTGGCATCAAAAAAGGTCGAATTTTTGCAGGCGCTCAAATTATTGTAGAAGGGAGAGAAGGTAGATTTGATTGTTTAGAATTGCCCGAAGGCGTTGCTGCTGTTTTGCTGGGCGTGATTCCCATGGAAGAACTAGGGTTAGAACCAGATTTGAAAAATAGACGGTTGCGAGTATTGCCGATGAACAACCAGCAAACATATCTGATGGCTTAGTTGAAAGGTTTGTAGTGAGGACTTTAGTCCTTTCTTTGATGCGGACTAAAGTCCTCACTACAAACCTTTTTATATTTTTTTGCTTGCATCTAGCGCGCAAAATAAGCCCTCACAAAATACACGCCAACCGTCGCACATATCAAAAAAGTCATCCCGAAAACCAACTCTATACTAAACCTTTGAGCATTCCCCAAAGCCACAAGAATTTGCTGGCGCACTATAAAAGCAAACAGCCAACAAACTTCAGCTTTCAGCCAAACCAAAAGGCCTCGCCCCAAGAGATATTGTCGGCGCGCATTTTCCTGAGTAATCCGTACCGGATAGTTAAAAGTATGCGGATAGCGCGATACCGCAGTTAAAACCACAAAAATAATAGCAGCCACTGCTGGCAGCATCCAAATCATCACCTTGTCGCCCAAAGCATCAGGCTGCCCCCCCAAGCCGAAGTGAATTGGAATACGATCGGGCAAAACGGCCCAAAACTGTACGATCGGCAAAATCGACACTAAAATCGCGATCGCCCCCGCAAGCTCTACCGCCAATAAAACAGGCGAAAGCCCCAGAGAAATCACCGGCCGTTGGTTTGGTGCATTTCCAGTCATAGCTACTTAAAATTAGATTAATATTGAAAATAATAGTATTGGTTCCCATGTAATCCCCCAACCGCTTTCGTTGGGGGTTTCCAAACATCTCGCGAGGTTTTATGACGGTTCAGGTTTTGGTTGAAAAGAAAAAGTTAGAAAAACCGCCCCTAACAATACACACTTTAGGCGATCGCGTCCTGCGGCAGCCAGCAAAGCGCGTCAGCAGCATCGATGCAGAAATTCGGCAGCTAGTCCGAGAAATGCTGCAAACCATGTACAGTGCCGACGGCATCGGTTTGGCAGCCCCCCAAGTCGGAGTTAACAAACAAGTAATCGTACTCGACTGCGAACCCGACAATCGGGCCACACCCCCATTGGTTTTGATCAACCCCACCATCAAAAGTAGCAGCGGCGATATCTGCATCTTGCAAGAAGGCTGTTTAAGCATTCCGGGAGTTTATTTAGAAGTCAAACGCCCAGAAGTCATTGAAGTGTCATATCGCGACGAATTTGGCCGCCCGCAAACCCTGAAAGCGACAGATTTATTGTCGAGGGCAATTCAGCACGAAATGGATCACCTCAACGGAGTGCTGTTTGTAGATAGAGTAGAAAACAAGCTCGCACTCAATGAAGAATTAGTCAAGAACAAATTTTCGCCAAAGGCAGTAAAATCAGTATGATGGCAGGAACTCCAAAAAGTGGTTTATTGTTAGCTCTTTCGTGCATCACTGCGATCGCCGCAGTCGGCTCAATCTTTGAGCTGTCTTCGGGAGAAGCTCAACTCGGCAACGTAGTTACCGGCATCATCCTCGCCCTCAGCATACCGCTCACAGGCATATTTTTCTATGCAGCCGTTCAGGATGCCAGAGCAAATTTATGATTAGTCATTAGTCAGCAGTCATTAGTCAGTAGTCAGTTGTTATTTGTTATTTGTTATTGGTGAGTTGTCCTATATTACTTGTTATTGATTCCTAGTTGTTAGGTGTTAGTGGTGAGTTATTGATTGTTACTAATAACTAATAACTGCTCCCCAACCATCAATCACAAATAACTAATAACAAATAACTAATAACTAATAACTGCCAACTGCCAACTGCCAACTGCCAACTGCCAACTGCCAACTGACTGATGACTAATGAAATCGGATTTCTGCGACAAGTGCCCGCCAAAGGCGCTGCGTCCGGGCTAGCGTCCAAGTACCAACTTTCTGAATATGGAGAAGTGGCGATCGGGCGCGATCGCAATTGTCAAATAGCTTTAGAGTCGATCGCCCACGGCATGGTTTCCCGCCGCCATGCCGCAGTCCGTCCCTTAACTCATGGTAATTGGACGAGATGGCAAATTTGCGACCTCAACAGCGCTAACGGAACTTATATCAACGGCCAAAAGCTCGAAGGCTGCCAAACTTTAGAAACAGGCGATCGCATCAGTCTCGGTATTGACGGCCCTGAATTCATATTTGAATCTCCCGCAACCCCAAACCAAACTAAACCCGCATACCCAGCCACAAAAACGGGCAATTTTCCAGTCAGTGAAAAAGACGCTCTCACTTTAACTCAATTATTCCCGATCGCCTCCACGGGCAAACAATTAAGTCAAAAAGCCTATTTATATCCAGGTATTGCCACAGTTATCTTTGTCGTGTCGATGTTTGTCGCCGTCGGAAATTCCGTAGCATTCAACTTTCTGCTGTCAGCCTACCTCGCCGGTGCGGCTTACTACTTTATCTATCAACTGTGCGGCAAACACAAGCCGTGGTGGGTATTGCTTGGTACCGCTTTAGCTACAGTTCTGATATTGCTCAGCCCCTTACTGATTGGATTTATATTAGTATTTAGAGAAATTTTGCCCGGTCGCTTGCCCGCAGAAGGCGAAGAAATCAGTTTTTTGCCTTTTTTAATCAGAATGTTCTTCGGGGCGGGTCTGATGGAAGAATTGCTGAAAGCCTTGCCCGTTTTGGGAGCTTTGATCCTGGGCAATTTGCTAAAAAATCCGTGGCGCGATCGCATCGGCGTTTGGGAACCTTTAGACGGAATTTTATTAGGAAGTGCCTCAGCAGTCAGCTTTACACTACTAGAAACCCTGGGACAGTACGTCCCCCATATCATCCAAAATGTCACCCTGCAAGCAGGGCCCGAAGCCGGACAATTAGTAGGATTGCAATTGCTCATTCCCCGAATTTTGGGTTCCGCCGCCGGACACATGGCTTACAGCGACTATTTGGGATATTTTATCGGTTTGAGCGCCCTCAAACCCACGAAGCGCTGGCAAATTTTAGGCGTAGGTTATTTCAGCGCTTCCGCACTTCACGCCTTGTGGAATGCGTCAGGTGCAGTCAGCGTACTTTTGCTAGCATTAGTCGGAGTTTTGTCCTATGCGTTTTTAGTAGCCGCAATTTTGAAAGCCCGGGCTTTGTCTCCCAATCGATCGCAAAATTTTGCAACTCGAATATTTTCCGAAAAATGATTGCTGAGAGCTTAATTGTTAACAGTCGCGCGCGTCAAGCTGCCATTTTTTTCTTGTGTTTCAACCAGCTTAAACCTGCCAGTGCTAAACCTGTCCCTGCAAATGTTATCGGTTCGGGAACTGGTTCGGCTGCGGTATCCACTAGGGAGTAAGAAACCCGCGCACTGCTGATAATTGTACGACCTCTGCCCAAATAACCCTGCCTGTTGCTAACTATTGTCTCACCATACCCCCAGAAATAAGATGCCCACGTACTGATCGCCTCCTCGGTACCCATATACCAGGTTGCCCTGCTCTCAAACTTGATGTAATCAGTCCCTCCTCGTGCCTCTTCTCTCGTCGCATACTCCACACCCGATGCTTGCAGTCCGCGAAAATTCCCTTGATTAAATAAAGCTATAGCCCCTGCTAAATCATAGTCATTTTTATAGACCCTGATAGGGGTGTTAAATCTTCCCTCACCCACTGCAATTTTTTCAGATCCTATTCCTGTCAGTGAGGAATCACTAAACTTAAAAAAACCACTACCTCCACCCTTTTCCACTTGAAAATTGTAGGTGAGTACGGCGGCTTGTGCTTTCTCAACTGCTGCCACTGACACCGCTGCAAAACCTAGAATTGTGCTAGCGATCGCACTTCCGAATCTCTGCCGTTGTTTCCGATTCATAATTTGCCTCTTCGCTACATTAAATTGGCGTGATTTTCTGTGATTGTTGGTCTGATTTTTCTTCTTAAAACCGCCCTTCACTGTTTGTTGTTAAGAGCGATCGCACCCATCATACCGCCCTTTTTTTCTGGGATTTAAACCAACTCAAACCAGCCAGTGCTAAAGCTGTACCCGCAAATGTTAAGGGTTCGGGAACCGGTTCGGCTGCCGTATCCACTAGGGTGTAAGACATAGGCACGTAGTTAAGCTGTTGACCCGCACCTCGGTCTATTATTTGTCTTAATTGACCGCCACTTAAGTATGTAATTAGGATACTACTGTATCCCCAAAACAAAGGTTTCCCATTGCCCATAGCAGGATACATACGCCAAACTGCCGAGCCCTCATATCTAGTATAAACAGGCCCTCCTTCTGCATCCGGAATGTTAGTTTCTGAAATCGAGTAGTCGCCACCGCTTGCTATCAGTCCCTGAAATTCCCCACCCTTGAACTCAGCTTTTGCCCCTGCTAAATTGTGGTATTTTTGAGGTGGCTTTTCTTCATATAGGCCCCTGCCAGAGGGAGCTGTAAAACCATTAAATTGTCCCTCAGAAACTGCTATTTGTTCAGTTTCTCCGCCTGTAAGCGAGGAGTTACTCAATTTAAAAAAACCGCTCGATCCGGCCACTTGAAAATTGTAGGTGAGGACGGCTGCTTGTGCTTTGTCAACTCCTACCAATGAGACGGCTGCCAAACTTAAAATTGTGCTGGCGATCGCACTTCCTAATCTCTGCCTTTGTTTTTGATTCATAGTCGGCCTCATCAGATTTTACTTAAGTTTAGTTTGTTGCAGACAGCGATCGCCCGTAAGTATGCGCTTTCTTAACATAAATTCTTTGGAATTCAAAGATTGCCCAATCTCACTATCGAATTACTACGGATGCGATTTCTCCCAAATTTGTATTATTTGTTACTTGTTAACTGGGAATTTTTTGCCCAAACAACAGAAATGTTCGATCGTCCTGGAAAAATATGCCGATCAGTTTGTATTGTGGCGATGTGTCGGGCGATTCACGATCGGGATAACTAGGCTTCACAGATTCAATTTCATATTTTAGCGATTTTGTCAATACCCAATTCCCTGAAAAGGGATCGGGTTCCTACTGCCTTTGGCCGTCTGCCTTCTGGCTTCTGTCGCCTGCCTTCTTCCCTGTTTCTTCTTCACCTGTCTTAGAAATTCTTCACCGAAAAACCGGCGGGAAGCCCCTGGCTACCGACTTGGAGAGGAACGCTGCTGCGCCGACCGCCGCCTTGAGCTATCTTTAGTCATATGTGATATAATTAGCGGTATGGAACAAGTTTTGACAGTAGCTTGCAAGATTGAAGTCTCTCCCGAAGTTGCCCCTAAGTTGGAGGCAACGCTTCAGGCGTTTTCTGATGCTTGCACCTACATCAATCAAACTGTTGACCCTAAGCTGACAAATAAACCCCGCATTCAAGGCTTGGTTTATGAGCAGGTGAGGGAGCAATTTGGGCTGTCTGCCAACTTAGCGATTCGGGCAATCGCCCGTGTCTCTAGCAACCGTAAAACCGCCAAACAAAAAGGCAATCCCGTCCGAGCATTTAAGCCAACTAGCGTTGACTATGACGCTCGAATCTTTGCTTTTAGAGAGAAGGATTGGACGGTTAGCCTGACGTTGGTGGGCGGTCGGGAACGCTTCAAACTTGCCATTGGTAATTACCAGGTTGGACTGCTTAAGGGAGCGAATCCTAGCAGTGCGACCTTGTGCAAGCGTCAGGATGGAAGCTACTACGTCAACATCCAGATTAAGTCTGAGGCGACCGATCCCATCCCATCCAAACGAGTGATTGGCGTAGATCTCGGTCGCAGAGATATTGCAGTTACCAGCCTTGGCGATCAGTGGGATGGAAAGCAGATAACGGACGTTAGAGACAAATTTGCCAGAGTCAGAGCATCGCTCCAACAAAAAGCCTCGAAAGGCACAAGATCTACTCGCCGCAGGGCAAGACAGATTTTGCAACGGCTGTCGGGACGTGAACGTCGCTATCAAACTTGGCTAAACCATAACATCAGCAAATTGATTGTGCTGTCTGCACTTCAACACAATGCCATCATTGCGATTGAAGATCTGACAGGAATTAGAGAACGCACCAATCAGCAACCTCGAAGCAAGACGGAACGTAGACGCTCTAACATTTGGGCATTCTTTCAACTGCGATGGTTTCTGAGCTACAAAGCCGTGAAATACGGGGTGGAAGTGGTGGCTGTCAATCCTGCCTACACCAGTCAAACTTGCCACAAGTGCTTGCACATTCATCCGATAAAAGGCAAGTCTTATCGAAGTGGCAAAGTGTTTAAGTGTGGACACTGTGGCAATCATTGTGATGCTGATGAGAATGGTTCAAAGGTGATTTCAATCGTTGGAGCATCCGTAAACATGCTCGGAGGTTCGGTGTTGTCTTGCAACCTTGCAGACTGCATCAGGGCTACAGAAAGCCCCCGGCTTAAGGTCGTGGGGTAGTTTACAAATAGTTTGACTGTGGTACTATCTGGATGGCTGTGAGTCGATCGGGAAGCCAACGGGCTTGATTCCTGTGGTGGAGGAGAATCCAGGAGTGCTAGATAGGATGTCATTGGGATACGGAAATGTTTTCGGTCAGCGAAGTCAACTCGAACCCCTCCGCATTGGGGTTATTGGAGTTGGCAATATGGGTCAGCACCACACGCGAGTTCTGAGCTTGCTCAAAGATATCGAACTCGTAGGTGTTGCAGATATAAATGTAGAGCGGGGAATTGATGTAGCAAGCAAATACCGGGTTCGCTTCTTTGAAGACTACCGGGATTTGCTTGCCCACGTAGACGCAGTTTGCGTCGCCGTTCCAACTCGCCTGCACCACCCTGTGGGGATGTCTTGTCTCCAAGCAGGGGTTCACGTTTTAATTGAAAAGCCGATCGCGGCTAGCATTGCTGAAGCCGAATCTTTGGTCAATGCGGCTGCTGAAGCCCACCGGATTTTACAAGTGGGTCACATCGAGCGCTTCAATCCAGCTTTTCAGGAATTAGGCAAAGTGCTGAAAACTGAAGAGCTACTGGCATTAGAAGCTCACCGGATGAGTCCCTATTCCGATCGAGCCAACGACGTATCGGTAGTTTTGGATTTAATGATCCACGACATCGACTTGCTCTTGGAATTGGCAGATTCCTCAGTGGTGAAGCTGACGGCCAGCGGCAGCAGGGCCTCAGATTCAGGTTATTTAGACTACGTGACAGCGACGCTGAACTTTGCTAACGGCATTGTCGCCACTCTGACAGCCAGCAAGGTGACGCATCGCAAACTCCGTTCAATCGCGGCTCACTGCAAAAATTCTTTGACAGAGGCAGATTTTCTTAACAACGAAATCTTGATTCACCGACAAACAACCGCCAATTACGTGACGGATTACGGTCAGGTGCTTTACCGTCAAGATGGGTTGATCGAGAAAGTTTACACCAGCAATATTGAACCGCTCCACGCAGAATTGGAGCATTTTATTAATTGCGTGCGGGGTGGAAATCAGCCTTCTGTGGGAGGAGAACAAGCTCTCAAAGCTCTTCGGCTTGCAAGTTCGATCGAGCAAATGGCTCTCGATGGTCAAGCTTGGTATCCCAAAGAGCTAGAGTCTACTTTGCAAGTTAGCTAAATCGAGAAAAATTGTGTCGTTTACGGGTGCTTCTACAGTTTGGGTTGGTTGTTCGTTGAAGAGGGTAACCGTTCGGGCGCAACCGGATTCGATGTGAGATTTTCAATTTGAGATTGACTTGCAGCATTGAATCTGAGGGCTTGAACTAAGATTGAATTTTTTGGCTCTCTACAACCTAAGTCGGGACAAGTATCTCTATCTCTTTTTGACTCAAGTCACGATTTAGGCGAACAAAAAGCGACTATTTGACGGCTGATGGTTTTGCTAACTAGCTGATTTCCAGGAGGACTGAGGTGAATGCTGTCTCTATACAAAGTTGAAATTTGAGCCGCACAATTGAAAATGGGAAGAAAATCTATGTAAGTAATTTTCTCACGTTCGACGAGTTCGGCGAGACGCTCTCTAGCCTTGATTTCCCAGTCGCGAGAGCCAGAGTCGCCGAATTCGCCCCGCTTGGGCGTCACGGCTAGCAAAAACTTGACGTTGGCTGATACTGCTATTTTCTGGATTTGGCGAATAGCTTCTAAGTTGCAGCCGACTACATCGCTTTCCGCTGCTGGTGTTGCTAATGGGCGAGGCGGCACTTTTGGTAGCAGGTAGCGGCTCAATAATTCTAGTGTCGCCGATCGAGGTTGGCGATCGGGATAAGATCGATCGCGCCCCACAACTTCAGCAGAGGGAGCTGATGCAAATAAATCGTCCGTATTCAGCAACAACACTACAGTCTTTGCCCCAAAAATACCAAACCGTTTGGCATAAGCAAGCTGATTCCTCGGCCCCCAAGAATTGGCTGAAGCGTTGAGAACTTCAACATCCGAATAGTTGACTTTTGCACCTGATTGTGCATCGCTCGCCAGATGCTGTACTTGCAGCCTCAACTGCCGAACCATAATTTCCGAGATGGTATCTGTCTGATGCGTCCACCAACCGCCGTTGGCGACAGAATCTCCCAGCAGCAAGACGCGCAGAGTTTCGGGTTTGGGACGAAGGGCGATCGCTCCTGTACGCATCGAATACTCGTTAATCTCGATCCGGTTCCCCAAGCGGCGCACCCTCTGGTTGGGCGCCAACAAATAGCCACACTCATCATCGGCAATGTAAATCAAGGGATTGCCAAAACCCAGCAGCACGCGCAGCAGCACTTCGATTGCGACCCACAATCCGGAGGTGAGGGCCAAAACGATCAGAACAACTTTCAAGAATTAACCTCGATCGAAAACGGATACTTGCTTGGACACAGGAGTCGGGGAGATGCCAAAATTTTAGACCAAAGTTCAAGCCCTCAGATTCATGTGTGGGGTAAATCGACAGACTCCAATGCTGCAAGTAAATCTCAAATCTAAAATATAAAATTTAAAATCTCAAATCGACTAACTGCTGCTAAATTCGCGCTTTTACCGACAGTCCCTGCACAATTGAGTCATCCGAATCGCCCCCGTGGATATAGAATTCTAGAATATACCGTCAAAATCCGCCGTCAGCCGTCAGTGAACTTGGTGGTTTCAGGAAAACCCGTGGACTTAAAACAAATATTCAAAACGCCGAATCCCATAATCGGTGTCGTACATTTACAGCCTTTGCCAACTTCTCCCCGCTGGGGCGGGAACCTCAAAGCTATTATCTCAAGAGCCGAGCAAGAGGCTACTGCGCTGGCTTCTGGCGGCGCAAACGGTATCATAGTCGAGAACTTTTTCGACGCTCCTTTTGCCAAAGACAGCGTAGATCCGGCTGTGGTAAGTGCCATGACTCTGGTAGTCGAGAGGCTAACCAATCTGGTGACGCTGCCGATCGGCATTAACGTGCTGCGAAACGACGCCCACAGCGCGATCGCCATCGCCTCCTGCACGGGAGCCCAATTCATCCGCGTCAACGTCCTCAACGGCATCATGGCTACAGATCAAGGCTTAATTGAAGGCCAAGCTCACCAGCTACTGCGCTACCGCCGGGAATTGGGCAGCGATGTCAAAATATTCGCAGACGTGCTAGTCAAGCACGGGCGTCCCCTAGGCAGCCCCAACTTAACCACAGCCGTCCAAGAGACGATCGGGCGCGCCTTAGCCGATGCCGTAATCCTTTCTGGCTGGACAACCGGCAGCCCTCCCAATCTCGAAGACTTAGAACTCGCGAGTGCAGCAGCGGGGGAAATTCCAGTTTTCATCGGTAGCGGCGCCTCGTGGGAAAACGTTTCCACGCTCATGCAAGCCGCCGATGGTGTAATTGTATCGAGTTCCCTGAAGCGAAACGGCCGCATCGAGCAGCCGATCGATCCGATCCGCGTCAGTCAGTTTGTCGAAGCCGCCCGCCGCAGCTTTTCCCAGAAAGAGCTCGAACAACAAAACATTGAGACAAATGGTTCAAGAGGGTCAACACCGGAACCGGGCAAAGTCAGTCAATTTTAGATTTTAGATTTTAGATTTTAGATTTGAGTCCACAGATTCATCTGGGAACTCGAACAAAAGTCTAAAATTTTAGTATCGACTCTGACCCTCGTGTCGGAAACCAAATACCCGTTTTGGGGTGGGTCGGAAGTAAAATGTAAAATAGGAATGGGCCAAAGAGGGAATCGGCCAAAGAGGGCATCGGGAATCGGCCAAAGAGGGAATCGGCCAAAGAGGGCATCGGCCAAAGAGGGCATTAGTTAGTTGTTGGTGCTTCTATAGCGGTTTTCAGAAAGATGAGGTATGACTGACAGCTTATATAAGCACTAAACTGGGCACAAGCCCAACTACGTCCGCGAACCTTTTTGAGAAGTGCTATATGTTATTTATCGTATGTATGTTTGTTGTTAGTTGTTGGTTCTAATGCCCAATGCCCTGTTTGCCCAATTCTCAATTCTCAATTCTCAATTCTCAATTTTCAATTCCCCATTCCCCATTCCCCATTCCCCATTCCCCATTCCCCATTCCCCATTCCCCATTAGCAATTACCAAATCAAAAAAATGATTCGCCGACGTTCAACCCCTTGGATTCATCGCTGGTCTAGGACTGCGATCGCAGCGATCGCAGCCATCGGCGTCGTAGAAACGGCCTATCTGACGATCGCTAAATTCACGACAGGCTCAGTCATTTGTCCCACCAGCGGCTGCGACAAAGTTCTCAACAGTCCCTACGCTACAGTTTTTGGCACAGTGCCTTTAAGTTTATTAGGTTGTCTGGCTTACCTGAGCATCGCAATTTTGGCATTATCTCCCAAATCCGTCAATCCAGACACCAATAAAGGTCTGCACTCTAAATTAGAAAATCAAACTTGGCAAGCGCTATTTATCATCACCGCTGCGATGGTAATTTTCAGCAGCTATTTGATGTATTTGATGGCTTTTGAAATTAAGGAACTGTGCATTTACTGCATCAGTTCCGCCGTATTTGCGCTGTCGCTGTTTGTGCTGGTGCTAGTCGGTCGCGAGTGGGAAGATATCGGACAGTTGGTGTTTACAGGTATTTTGGTAATGATGGTAAGTTCGATCGGCGCCTTGGGACTGTATAACAGCGTCAGCTCACCTGCTCCTTTTGTTTCTTCTACCCCCGGAATTCTACCCCCAGCGGTGACTACAACCTCCGGCCCGGCACAAATTGCTTTAGCCCGCCACCTCCGACAAATTGGGGCCAAAGAATACGGTGCTTACTGGTGTCCCCACTGCCACGACCAAAAAATGCTGTTCGGCAAAGAAGCAGCCAAAATAATTGATTATTTTGAATGCGATCCCAAAGGGCAAAATTCCCGCGCTGAAATTTGCCAAGCTGCTGCTACGAATATTAAAGGTTTCCCGACTTGGGAGATTCAAGGTCAGTTTTATTCAGGGACGCAAACTTTGGATAAACTCGCTGAGTTATCCGGTTACACGGGCCCGCGCAATTTTCAAAACTGACAGAATAGTTGGAAATTTTAGATGACAGATTTTAGATGGTGAAGCAGTAAATATCGGTGGGCAAGTTATTTGCTCGTTTCCTAGTGCTGCGAAATTAATCTCAAATCTGCCATCTAGGATTAATAATTATAAATTAGTAAACATTAGTCAGGTCGAAATTTGCCAAAAAGTGGTGACTATCTACTAGGCTGTCTGCGAATAAATACTATAAATTTTACACAAAAACTCCAGAAACCGGGTTTCTGCTGCCAGAATCATTACACTCAAATGGCACTCATTCGATCGCTCTTTTGAAAATTATCTGCGTTGATATGGCAGTTCGATCGAAAGATTAGCGGACGCTTTGTTCAGTTGACAGTTGACAGTTGACCGCACGGGTAGCACTTGACAAAAGAAGTAAGAGGATTGGAGTAATGAATAGTCGGATTTTAATTTATCCCGAAAAAGGTTCCGGCTTTAAACCAATTTTTTATGGTAATCGGTAAGTGGTTCAACAGTTGACAGTTGACAGTTGACAGTTGACAGTTTGAGAGGATCTCTACCTAGAAGGAAGAGGATTGGAGTAATGAATAGTCTGATTTTCATTTCTCCCTCAAAGGTTCCGGCTTTAAACCAATTCTTTCTGGTAAAAGGTAATCGGTAATCGGTAGAAAGGGTCTCTTGGGTTTATGGTGGATATGGTATCAAACACAACTCTTCGCAATTCTGTGATGCCCTCATAGTAAGGATGTCCGGTTTACCGACCGCCACAAACTTATAAAAAATATCAGAAAAAAGGTGGCGTTTTAAAAGCTTAGAATCCAATTACCAATTACCATCACCAATTACCAATTACCAACCAGCATAGCGCACCGAAAAACTAAACAATTCGACAATCAAAAATCAACAATCCACGCATCTGCCACACCGCACAACCGAAAAATTGCGATCGTCTAAAATCAAAAATATAAAATCGACTGAGCAGAACCCCGCGAAGACTTCAACAGTTGACAGTTGACAGTTGACAGTTGACAGTTTAAGAGCGACCTCTACCTAGCGCTCTTCTATCACTCACTTGAAAGGAAAAATATGACCATTTGATAATGCTTAGGGGCTTGCAGCTTAATACTATACCAATCATTTGGCTACTCCTTCGACAATACAATTGCATGGCTGGGATTTTATTTCTACGCAAGTCCCTTATCTAGTATGGCCTTAAGAATCGATTTTCTAACACCTTCCTTTGTTGGGAGCATTTGGGAAGAGATCCTTTGCTGTCCTGTCTTCGAGAATTTACTATCATGAAAGTGACGAAAGAGCGCTAGAAGTCCGAGGATTAGAGTAATGAATAGTCTAATTTTAATTTCTCCCTCACTCGTGTTCCGGCTTTCAACCAATTCTTTCTGGTAAAAACGATCGATATGTAGTAATACCTTATAGCCTTTCTCAAAAAGGTGAGGTATGACTGACAGGTTATATAACCACTGAAACCAAGAGGGCTCTCTTCCCAACAACGTCCGCGAATCTTTGTGAGAACCGCTATATATGCTCTTCAGGCGAGGCGAACATCCCCAGAATATGCTAAAAACTATCAAAAAATGGCTCGATCGAGAACGCCGAGTATTGATTACTGCGAGTGCCGTTGGCGGTACGGTGATTCTACTGCGCTGGTTCGGATTTTTGCAGGCGTTGGAATGGGCTGCTTGCGATCGCTTTGTACGCTGGCGGCCCGCCGAACCAGTGGACTCGCGCATCGTCATTATCGAAATTAACGAAGCTGACTTGCAAAAATACGGCTACCCCATTTCCGATGCTGTATTGGCCCAATTGCTGCAAAAATTGCACGCTGGCAAGCCGCGGGCGATTGGCCTCGACGTTTACCGAGATTTGCCGACTCAACCGGGTAATGCCGAATTGGTCAAAACTTTTAAAACTATTCCCAATTTAATTGGGATTGAGTTAATGCCAGACGAAACCAGATTTGGAGTGCGCCCGCCTCCGGTACTGGAAAAGCTCGATCGCATCGGTTTCAACAACGTTGTCCTCGACGCTGACTCAAAAGTGCGCCGAACTTTGCTCTACGCTTGGCCTGGAAACGGCAAAACCCATCAAAGTTTAGCGCTGAGACTGGCTTTGCTTTACCTCGAAACCGAAGGGATTTCCCCTGAACCTGCAACAGTCAATCCTAAATACTTGCAGTTAGGCAAGGGGGTGTTTCAGCGTTTTAAACCGAATGATGGTGCTTACGTGCGATCGGACAGTCGCGGCTATCAAATTCTCACCAACCTGCGCCACCCACGAGGCAGTTTTCGCACGGTATCGATGAGCGACGTGCTTTCTGGCAAAGTACCGGTTGATTTTGTGCGATCGCGCGCTGTCTTGATCGGCTCAACTGCCCCCAGCCTCAAAGACTTTCACCAAAACGCTTACAGTTCTGGTTTGTTTGCTCCTCCCCAGCCAATACCCGGAGTTGAGCTTCAGGCTAATTTCTTGAGCCAAATTTTGAGTGCGGCCCTCGACGGGCGCGAGGGTATTAAAGTTTGGCCAGAGGCGGCGGAGTGGCTGTGGATTTTACTGTGGTCGTGGGCGGGAGCTAGTGTGAGCTGGAAGTTGCGATCGCTCGGGCGATCGGCTTGGTCTTTATCAAGTATCTGTGTAGGATTAAGTGCTAGTTTATACATAGCATGGTTGGCCGGTTGGTGGCTGCCGTTAATTCCTTCCATCCTCAGTCTGTTGGGTTCTGGCTGTGCAGTTGTAGCTTATCTGGCTCACATACAAGAAGAACTCAAACGGTCTAAAGAATTTTTACAATGGCTAATCGATACAATTCCCGACCCAATTTTTGTCAAAGATAGAAATCACCGCTGGGTTGTTTTGAATCAGTCATATTGTCGGTTTATCGGCTATCCTTTAGAAATTTTAATTTCTCGCACCGATTACGAGTTATTTCCCCAAGCCGAAGCGGATATATTTTGGCAGCAAGACGAATTAGTATTGCAAACTCAGCAGCCACTAGAAAATGAAGAATATTTTACTGATGCTCACGGAATTACCCATCTGATTTCGACTAAAAGATCCCTGCATAAAGATGCTGCGGGGAACCTATTTTTAGTTGGAGCGATCAGAGATATTACCGAACGCAAGCGCCTGGAAGATGCCCTCAAGCAAAAAAATGCTGAACTCAGCCACCAAGCCTATCACGATGCTCTCACCGGTTTGCCGAACCGCAAAATGTTTCACGAATCCTTGCATCTGTCCCTGGAAAGAGCCTCCAGCAATCAGGAATTGGTAGCTTTACTGTTTTTAGATTTAGATGGATTTAAGTCAATCAATGATACTCTCGGACATCATGCGGGTGATTTGCTCTTACAAGCAGTGGCCGGGAGGCTCAAAAAATGCTTGCGCGGTAGCGATATTATATCGAGGTTGGGTGGCGACGAATTCACTGTCATCTTGCCGGGAATTCCTGGTAGCGAAGAAGCTGCGAAAGTAGCTCAAAAAATTTGTGACACCATTATGCAGCCTTTTACTTTAGAAGAACATACAGTTTCTGTAACTACAAGTATTGGCATTAGTTTGTATCCAATTGACGGTCAAGAGTCAGATATTTTAGTTAACAATGCTGATGCTGCGATGTATCGTGCTAAGGAAGGCGGGAAAAATCAATATCAATTTTCGTAATTAATCTCAGTTCAAAAACACAATCCAACTGTAAGTCAGTGGTGCCAACTTTTATGCTTAAGTTATTTTCAATTCTTCGACTTACAATCTTATTATAAAACATTGTATAAGATGTCATCTATCATTAGATAGATTTATAAAAATATGCAGCTTAAGACAGCAAATAGCCGTCTCATTTAAATGTTAAGAAATATAAAAAAATTGGGATTAGTTTCAAAAAAGACGGCAACGGCAAGCCCGCGCTCCAAACGGTTATGGAGTAAGTCATTCCCATAATAAATCGCAAATTGTAGCAGACTGGAGACCCAATTCAAATCGCCAAACAGCATTGATTAAAAAGAATTTAAGTAAACTTACAAAAATTAATTAAAGGAAATGTAAAGACATAAGTGGAACTACGTAAATTCATAGATATAATAGGTTGTAGGGACGTGCATCTATTTGAGTGATTTGGATAAGACTATGAACACTATGCGTACTTTGATTGGGATCACCACAACGATAACTCTGGCTGTCGGCCTGCAAGTCAGTACGATCGGCATTGCAAATGCCGCCTTACTTGCTGGCAACTCAACCAGCTACTCAGCAAAAGACCCATCGACCTCCACAGTCTTGACAGAGGCGCGCACATCTGAGGCGCCCAATAACCCCAAAAAATACGAACCAGATCCCAATGGAAGTCCTAAAAGTGACGGTACAGGGACGCGCTGAACCGCTCCGAAAAACCTATACAGAGCTAGCCAAAGCTAGTCAAAGCTGTACAAAGTCGGAGCGTGCAGTCTAAGTCTTCACTGACTACGTTCGATTGGTCATAACACCTGCGAGTGAACGCCAGCTTGTAGCACTGTTGAGAGTGATTAAGTAATTAGCAAATAGGTTTATAGCTATAGTGTCACTTTCCTAACAAGCCATTTGAACTTTGACGAGGCAAACATTACTTAGAAATAAGGCTGACAGAATATGTCAAATTACATCTTTCTGATAGACAAAAACAAAACACCGCTTAATCCAATCCATCCAGCACAAGCACGGAAACTACTAGATTCCAGAAAAGCCGCCGTGTTTCGCCGCTACCCGTTCACTTTGATTTTAAAGCGAGTCGTTGAAAATCCAAATCTGTATCCGCTGGAACTCAAAATCGACCCGGGTTCCAAGTTTACAGGGATTGCTTTAGTTACAGATCGAGGCAATGTTATCTGGGCGATGGAATTGCAGCATCGCGGACAACAAATAAAAGATGCTTTGGAACATCGTAGAGCAGTTAGGAGAGGACGAAGAAATCGTAATACTCGTTACCGTATAGCTCGATTCCTCAATCGCAAACGCCCTAATGGTTGGCTTGCACCGTCTTTGAAGCATCGTATTTTGACGACGGAAACTTGGGTGAAACGTCTGTCATCGTTCGCACCAATTGATTGTATTGTTCAGGAACTGGTAAAGTTTGATACTCAAGCGATTCAAAATCCTGAAATTTCTGGAACCCAATACCAGCAAGGAACCTTGAAAGGTTACGAGTGCCGTGAATACTTGTTGGAAAAATGGAATCGCCAATGTGCTTACTGCGGTGTCAAAGACGTTCCACTCGAAATTGAGCATATCCAACCAAAGTCATGCATGAGGCTCAGACCGTATCTCTAATCTTTGTCTGGCTTGCCACAAGTGCAACCAACGCAAAGGAAATCGAGATATTAAAGACTTCCTCAAAGGCAAACCAGATGTGTTAAATTGCGTTCTGAAACAAGCTGCATCACCGTTAAAAGACGCAGCATCTGTCAATAGTACAAGGTGGTCACTGTTCAACACCCTTAAGCTAACTGGATTGCCTGTAAGAACGGGAACTGGCGGACAAACTAAGTTTAACCGAATTCGTTTTGAACTGCCTAAAGCTCATTGGATTGATGCTGCTTGTGTCGGCAAGGTTGAAGGTATCAAACTTGTTACTACAAAGATTTTGAAAGTTAAAACAACAGGTTTCGGTGGCAGGCAGCGATGTCAAACAGACAAATTTGGTTATCCACAAAAACATCGTCCCTTGCGTCCTATCTTGGGATTTTGTACAGGTGATATTGTTCGTGCAGATGTTCCCAAAGGTAAATACGCGGGGACTTTTACAGCACGAGTTTGTCCTATGTCGCATGGTTGCGGTGAGTTTGTTATCGACAAAAAAAGGAGGTCTATCAAGTTGGACTATTTAACGCCAGTCCACAGAAAGGATGGTTACGACTATGCTTAGACCTATACAAATTGACCAGGAATGGACAGATGTGTCCAGCAATTAAGTCTCAGTTCCTTACCCAATTTTTCAAAATTCTATGGGCCCAGATTTGTACCAATTCGATTGGTTAATTAAAGTGTGACTGCACCAATCCCGATCGGTGAGGGGATAGTCCAGCCGGTAGTGACCGCCGCGACTTTCCGTGCGAAACGCAGCACTTTTGAGAATTAAGTAGCCAATATCCAATAAATTGCCAACTTCCCCCCAATTTCGCAAAACCGAGCTATTTTCGGCATCAGCGGGCGAAAAATCGATCGCTTGTCCGGGCCGTAAATTATCAAGTGCTTGACTCAAAGCCAAAGAGGAAAATTCTTGCCGCCACATCTCAACTTGGACGATCGCACTTTCCAAATCCCTTTGTCCCCGACAAATTCCCGCACTCTGCCACACCAAACTCGGCAATTGGATTCGCAATTTTTCGATCGCCTCAATATCCTGTTGTGAAACCGATTTTTCCAAGATTTCCCCTGCATCTTCCTCCTCTGGTAAGGCTTCGGACTTTTTACCTTCTAACTGCAAAAGTCCCATTTGCGCGCCAAAAACCAGACATTCCAGCAGTGAATTGCTCGCCAACCGGTTAGCGCCGTGTACCCCCGTACTCGCAGTTTCTCCCACCGCATACAAACCCGGAATCGAAGTTTGGTTGAACTTGTCAGCCACAATTCCCCCCATCCAGTAATGGGCGGCGGGCGTCACCGGCACAGGTTCGGCAAAAATATCAATTCCCCAATCAGCGCACACTTGAATAATATTCGGAAACCTGTAGCGCAGTCGATCGCAGTCGATCGGGCGCAAATCCAGCCAAACATGAGGTTCCCCCGTCTTCTGCAAGTGGCGGAAAATAGCGCGGCTGACAACATCCCGAGGCGCGAGTTCCCCGCTGGGGTGAGAGTCAAAAGCAAAGCGATATCCCTTGCTGTCAACTAAATGAGCCCCTTCTCCCCGCACCGCTTCGCTAATCAGAAACCGAGGCGCGCCCGCTTTGCTGAGGGCTGTCGGGTGAAACTGCACAAATTCTAAATCTCGCAGCAGCGCCCCGGCGCGCCACGCAATGGCTACCCCGTCCCCGGTACTTACCGACGGGTTGGTTGTTTGAGCAAAAACCTGTCCGCCGCCGCCTGTAGCCAGCACTACGGCGCTAGCCCGCAGCCATTTGACTTGGGAGTCGCAAATTGAGCTAATTCCCTGACACCGCCCGGTTTTGTCTAGCCACAGACTCAAAGCAAAGGCTGGGGATACGAGTTGAATGTTTTTGCGGTTTAATACTTTTGCTGTCAGGGTACTGACAACGGCTTTTCCTGTGGTGTCGGCGGAGTGGAGCACTCGGCGGCGGGAGTGGGCGGCTTCTAGGGTGAGGGCTAAATCTGGGCCAGTGCGATCGAATGCAACGCCCATTTTTACCAGGGAGTCTATGCAAGCAGCAGCTTCTTCGACTAAAAATTGCACTGCTTCTAAATCGCAAAGACCTGCTCCCGCAGCCAGTGTATCCTGAACGTGGAGTGCTGCGGAATCTTCTGGGGCGATCGCTGCGGCAATGCCTCCTTGAGCCCAATCGCTTGCAGAAACAGGCATAATATTTTTATTGATCAAGCCTACGTGCAAATGTTCTGGTAGACACAGTGCCGTGTACAAACCGGCTGCGCCAGCACCTATCACCAATACGTCAAATTTGTCAGTCATAAGTCAGCCGATTTTAGATTTTAGATTTTAGATTTTAGATTTTAAAATTAACTTTACAGATGAATCAGGGGAAAATAAATTTCGATTTTATATTTCATATTTTAGATTTTATATTGAAATCTACAGATGATTCAAGGAGCTATAACTGTCAAGTTTAGCTTGAATAATTGAATTTTAATCTACAGATAAATCTCGATTTAAACTAATATCTACTAATTTTTTCTTTTTACCAAAAATAATTGGTTGAAAGCCTCTCCCCGATCGGGAGAAATAAAAATCAGACTATTCATTACTCCAATCCTCTTCCTTCTAGGTAGAGGTCGCTCTCAAACTGTCAACTGTCAACTGTCAACTATCAACTGTTGAAAACATCGGAGGCTGGTATGTGTCTTTTGGTGCGAGCCTTTGTGAAGGCATTCGTCAGCCGGAACAGAAGCCATGAGCCATGAACCATAAGCCAAAATTCATGAATTAACAAACCATAGTTCCGACTCATGACTAATGACTCATGGACTCATGAGGGCGGGCACGGGGGCACCGCCCCTACTGACTAATAACTCATGGCCTCAAAAGAGGCTCACTGCTATCTAGTCGTAGAGACCATTATTCAACCTGGTGTCTCCTTCAATAAAGACTGATTCGACATCAGTTACGGTGAATTTGTCCAAATTAGCTTGCAGCACCTTTTTTTGAGCTTCCGTCAAGCCTGAAATGTTGAGTACGTCCTCAACTTTTTCGTAAGGAGCATTCTTAATAATTTGTCCAGCTAAAGTGGGATACAACCCTCGAAAGTCGCGAAAGTCCCGGACGGCGCTGTTGTTCAAATCAAGTTTTTTGCCGTATTCTGTGGCAAGCTTGTCATCGGCGCGATTGGTTCTAGCCGGAACATCAACTGCTATGAGCGAGGCTGATGGCAAGGCGATACGGCTCAGGTTCGCCGCGATCGCGCTCATGTCTCCAGCCCATGCAAAGCAGCCCAGCACTAAGCCCAATACTGCCAATAGACGACCCAATCGTTTCATGAAGTTTTGTCTCCCAATTTCATACACAGCATTTATGTAGAGACTACCATTTTGCTTATGCAGTTTTTCAGATAAATCCCCAGCAGGCCGAGGACTGTTAACAAAATTTACATCCAAGAATTGACATTGCTCTCAATATATGCTATGCAACGTAGTTGAGACGATCGATTAATTTTTGGCTGCACACCCAATTTTCTAGCTATCAAGAACTCTTTCCTTTCCTTTTGAGAAAAGCGTTCAAGTCAGTATAATTACTGCCGTAAGTCACGCTGGGAGTGTCGTAACCCTTCAAAGTAACGATGTGCTGCTCGAAAGCTTCTTGGGCGCCCAATTCCGTCAGGTATTTGTAGGTTGTTTCTCCCACGGCGATATCCTTGCCGATATCCTTGGTGCAAGACTCTAGGCGAAATGCGGCGTTTACAGTGTCTCCCAAGGCGGTGTAGTCCGATCGATCGCTGCTGCCGGAATTTCCCACCATTGCATAACCAGTATTGATTCCAGCCCCGACTCGCAACGGAAAAGGCAGGGGGTAACGGCTGCTGAGTAAATCAGTTGCCTTGTGCAGTTGGCTTAAAGCTTGGCAAATCCGCATCATTTCTTCGCTGCTGACGCCGCTTGGTTTGTGGAACCAGACAGCCATGATGGCATCGCCGATGTATTTGTCCACCCAACTGCCATGTTCGCGAATGATGTGTCCGGCTTTGCGGAACCAATTGCCGATGACTTCCGAGAGGATGGTTTCGTCTAGCTGTCTAGTCAAAACTGTAAAGTCTCGGATGTCCATTACCATGACAGTAATCAGGCTGCGTACCGTCAAAGTAGCTGTAAAATCTTCAGAGTCTGTGTCGTGCAGGCGATCGAGCCGGCGCCCTCCGGTTGGGTTATGGAAGTCCAACTCGGTTTGACCGAAAATAATTCGATCGCCATTTCTGAGAGTGACAGGAATACTCACCCGCCGCCCGTTGACAAAGGAACCGTTGCGGCTGCCCAAGTCGATCAGGTAAAACTCTCCGGTCTCCATTTGCTGTAACATCGCGTGATTTCGGGAAATCCAGCGATCGGTCAATACAAAATTATTGTCATCATTTCGCCCTACTGTCCAGCAATTGCTGCCGGAGAGCGGCAAGTAGCGATTGCCGCTTTCTGTACGAAGTAACAAATGTGGATTGGCTTGCAAAGTCACCACAGCCCTAGAAACAACATCAAGTCAACCGATTTGAGGTTTTCAACTTTAAATTTTAACTTTAGTACGCGGCTCATAACTAAGATTGCCACTAAAAACCTGAAATCGGCTGTTCTAAAAATTTAAAATAGTTTAGTCGATCGATGCACCGAACCCATAAAGCATTGCCAAATTACCGCCTGATAACCACCGAAGGTAGTTACCGCTCGATCATAGGCCAAAGCGTAATATTTTGCACGCCAAAGATGTACCTAGGCAGTTGCATTGGCTGCTTTTTGGCAAAATATAACTTAATTTCTGCTTCTGTTGCCAAAAAAAAAGCTGGACAATGGTTCTCGTCTCAGACAACCCTGTGGTTACACACAAGCTATCTTTGAGATTTGTTGCTACACTTCCACTTTTTGAAGAGTCCAACAAAACCTTTTCCTCGCTGCGGCGCTGAATCAATTAGAAACACGAGAATTTTATGTTGTCGAAAAGAATTTTGCCTTGTTTGGATGTGAAAGCTGGCCGTGTGGTCAAAGGTGTGAATTTTGTCAACCTTAAGGATGCTGGGGATCCGGTGGAAATGGCTCAGGTATACAATGATGCGGGTGCTGATGAGTTGGTGTTTCTGGACATTACGGCGACTCACGAAGACCGGAACATTATGATTGATGTGGTGTACCGGACTGCCGATCGAGTATTTATCCCTTTGACGGTGGGTGGCGGCATCCAATCCTTGGACACCATTAAAAGTTTGTTGAGGGCGGGCGCTGATAAGGTAAGTATTAATTCAGCGGCAGTGCGCGATCCGAGTTTGATTGACAAAGCGAGCGATCGATTTGGCAATCAATGTATTGTATTGGCGATCGACGCTCGCAAACGCCAAGATGCGGACAATCCCGGTTGGGACGTGTACGTGCGCGGAGGGCGTGAAAATACAGGCTTAGATGCGATCGTCTGGGCCAAGGAAGCCGAAAAGCGCGGCGCCGGCGAAATTCTAGTGACAAGCATGGACTCTGACGGCACTCAAGCCGGTTACGACTTATCATTAACCCGCAGCATCGCCGAAGTTGTAGAAATTCCCGTGATTGCTTCCGGCGGCGCCGGCAACTGTCACCACATCTACGAAGCCGTGACGGAAGGCAAAGCAGAAGCAGCCTTACTGGCTTCCCTGCTGCACTACGGGCAACTTAGCGTCGGAGAAATTAAGACTTATCTAGCAAAATGTCAAGTTCCCGTGCGGCAACAGTAGTTCTTTGCATCAGCAAGATTGGTAACAGGCTTTCTGGCCTGTTCCACATCAGCAATAGGCTTTCTCGCCTGTTCCGCGATAATTAGATTTTCCTGTGGGGTGGGCGAGAGGACTCACCCAAAGGCGATCGTTACTGCTGCAAATAGTGCCTGATGCCAGGTGCATTAAACAGCAGAATTTTGTTGATTTTACCTTCAGATAACAGTTTAAGAAAAGCATACAACCAAAGACAAGCTGAAAACTCATAAAAATAATACGGGATGCGGGAAACGAGCGAGACTTTAGTCCTGAGAGGGAAGTGGCACGAGGGAATGAGAGTCCCCGTCTTCTTTCTTTCTTTCTTTCTTTTTAAATATTTTGTTGATTGACCTTGAGATATCTAGTATAATAACTGAAAGTAGACAAATCAACCAATATTCAGGAAAATAGAGGTGACTAAAACCCAAAAAACAATGGGAGTTCAGCAAGTATTACTGTCTCCAACCAAACAAATTAAAGCATTGTTGGAGTATCTCTGCCAACAATCAGGTAAACTGTACAACAGTGGGGTTTATTTGGCTCGTCAAACTTTTTTTAAGACCGGAAAACTGTTGACGGGAAAATTCGACTTATCTTTTGAATCGTCAGTTGCCAAATCAATGGTTGCTAAGTCGTTGCCATCAACACCAATGCAGCAAACATTGATGTCAGTCACAGAAGCCTTCAAATCTTTTAAAGAAGTAAGAGATTTGTACATCAAAGGTCAATTGCATTTCAAGCCCAAGCCACCGGGATACCTGACAGGTTCTAAGTTGTTCAAAGTTGTTTATCCTAATTCGGGAGGGTTAAGACCGAAACTTGTTGGCAATCAGTTAAGATTTTCCTTGGGTTTAACAGTAAGGCGATGGTTTGGAGTTTCTGAATTCTTTTTACCTATGCCATCGAATCTGGATTTTTCCAAAGTGAAAGAGTTTACGATTCTCCCTAAGAATGGTGCTTTTTATCTGGAAATATCCTACGAGGTTGAAAAACAACAACATAATCTGGACATTGGTCAAGCATTATCAATTGACTTGGGAACTGCTGATAATAAAGCCAGCTTGTGTCGATACATTAGGAAATTCTTTTTTGATTGATTCTCGTGCAATGAAAGCGATGAATCAATTGTGGAACAAGAAAGTAGCAACTAGACAAGAAGGAAAGCCAGAAGGTTATTGGGATAATTGGTTAGACCGTGTTACCCGAAAACGTAATCACCAAATGCGTGATGGTATCAATAAGGCTGCCAAGTTGATTGCTAACCATTGCCTGAAATCTGGAATTGGCACACTGATAGTTGGGTGGAATGAAGGTTTTAAGTCTAACAGTAATCTAGGTAAAGTGAACAATCAAAAGTTTGTTCAAATGCCTTTAGGTAAACTCAAAAATAGATTAAAAGAACTGTGCGATTTGCACGGTATCAGGTTTGTTGAAACAGAAGAAGCATATACATCGAAAGCTAGTTTTTAAGGGTGGTGACTCCCTACCCAAATATGGTGAAAAGCCATCTGGGTGGAAAGCATCTGGAAAACGAATTAAACGTGGCTTGTATCGATCAGCAAATGCTTCGATTGTGAATGCAGACTTAAATGGTGCTGCCAAGTGCGATTCGTTCAGTCGAAACCGAGAAATCGGGGGATGACTGGCTTCTACAGGGTAATCCATCAGG
>NZ_JAEQDD010000065.1:0-26776 GCF_020737885.1 Microcoleus sp. PH2017_34_RAT_O_A
TGTCGCCTGAATTCGTAAAAACCTAAGTCGGATATTGCCCCAGCCAGCTTGTGATTTGCCAGCATTCCGCTGACATTCAAGTCTTCAATCTTAATTCGCAAGAAAGTCTGGGCTAAGTAAGTCGTCAACTTGTGAAGGAAGTCTTTACGAATGCAGGCAATTTTTGCGTGAATTTGGCTGATTTTGTCGTAGGTTTTGCGTTGGTTGTTAGAACCTTTCACCTGCCTTGATGCTTGGCGCTGTAACCGTGCCAGCTTGGTTTTCGCTTGTTTTAGGGGTTTTGGTGCATCAAACACTTGATTGTTTGACAGGGTGGCGAAGGATTTGACACCTATGTCAATTCCTACAGAACTTTCTCTTTGTCGCATCGGTAAACGTTGGGCATCAACACAGAAAGAGACGAACCAGCGATTTCCTTCTTTTGAGAGCGTGAAAGTCTGAGAAACAAAACTGCATGAGAGTGGCTCGTGCAATCGGAATGTTCCCAGTGTGGGAATTTTAATAGTCCTGCCTGCACTTAACAAAACTTTGCCGTTTGACGAATCAACCGTGAATGATTGACCGTCACGGCGGCTGACAAATTTTGGATGACCGGCTTTCCCCAAACGATACCTCCCAAACGCATGACTCAAGTCAATCAAAGCGTTTTGGTAAACACGAGAAGACAACTGATTCATCCAAGTACATTCAGGTTGTTTCTTGACGTAGTTAGTGAGAACTTTCTTGATTTCGTTGATGACCTTTGAGTCGGAAAACTCACCTGCACCGTACATTTGGACTCGCAGGCTCAAACCCATGTTAAATACCACGCGCCGAAATCCTGCGTGTTTTGCCATCAAGGTCGCTTCTTGATTATTCAATTTGAGCGCTCGCTTGACGGCAAACATGGAACTGACTCTCAGCAATCAACTTTAGATAAGTTTAGCTTTCCTATTTGCCACTTAAGTCTTGCTCTTCGATCTTTTTGTCTGCGTTCCGGCGCTGCCGCATCTGCTTTGCCCTGGCTTGCAAATCGCTGAACCCCTCATCAGGTTGGGTTTCGCCAGAACTAGCACTCGCGCCAGGATCGATCGCGCTTTCTGTTTTTGAGTCGCTTTCCGATGCAGTCGCGGCGGCCCGCTGCTTCTGCTGTTTGGCTTTTAGCTGCAACTGAGCTAAGAATTCGTCTGCCTCGCTTTGGGCCTGGGGAAGAGCCGCAGCACCGAGCGTTATTTCTTGGGGATCCGACGGAGTTTTTTCAGAGGTATCTTTTTTGCTACTTTTGAGTTCATCTTTTTTGAGCTGCAATTCTTTAAAGAAATCTGATTCTACAATGTCTGCAACTTGTTGTTCTTTTTGGGCTTGGTCTATTTCGATTTTGAATACTTGTTTTACGCGATCGGTAATTGCTTTCCCGTATGCCGATTTATTAAATCTGTCTGCTGATACAATGCTGCCACCAGTTAGAATTAATGCTAAGGCTGGCGCTGCTACAGGCACCCACCCTCCCAACAGAAAAATCCCAAAACCGATCGCGCCACACCCCGACAGTATTGCTGCGAATGTCAGCGCCAGCTTCCATGGGTGAGCCATCCGCGATGCCATGGTTCCTCCCACAATTGACCATCCTGCAATCCACAGGATTTCTGCCCATTCCGGCCAAAACCAAAACATCGGTCTCTTGTCTAAAACAGCACTCAAAATTTGGCTAATTACTTGTGCGTGTACCACGATCCCCGGCATGAATTGGTTTTTTTGCTGCTGCCCACTGTAAGGAGTATAAAATACATCTTTAACGGTTTCTGTGGTGTAACCGATCAGCACTATTTTATCTTTAACTAAATTCGGACTGACTTTCCCTTGTAAAACATCGGTAATTGTGACTTTGTTTGCGACTTGGCTCCTGGAGTGATAATTAATTAGTATTTGATATCCCCTCGCATCGACATTGCTATATCCTCCGTCATTGCTTTTTAATTTTTTAAATTTGGTTTTTCCCAGCCATAAAGATTGATCTGCTGCCAGTCTGGGAAAAATTTTATACTTTTGCAGGTAGCGGAGTGATAGCTGGAGGTTGAAGGAAGTTAAAACTTGAGAATTGTCATTGCAAAGATGTTTTTCTACCGAATTATCGCCCTTAATTATCGGTGGTTTCATAAATAATAAAGCCCTGCGGAGTATGCCGCCCGGATCGATTCCAAAATCTGCAAATCCCACCCGGTTTGCTGACATTCCCGGAGGAGGGGGAGAACCGGGAGTGTCGGGGCCTCCGTCGGTGACTAAACATACCCCGATAATTCGATCGCTTTTTTGTAAAACTTTAGTTAATTCCTCACGCCCCTCTCCTAAAGGTACATCTCGCAGTACGTCTAAGCCGATGACTGTCGGCTGCATTTTTTCTAGTTTTTGTAATATTTCAGCTATTTTGCGATCGGATATCGGCCATTGCTTTAGTTTCTGAATATCTGCTTCGGTAATCCCCACAATTAGCAAGCGCGGGTCTGGCTTTTCGTCGGGACGCCATCTCAGCATTTGGTCGTAAGCGCTTAATTCTACTGGTTCCAGTATTCCTAGGTGTCTAGTCCCGACCAACGATAATGTTACTGCCGCGGTGGCAATTAATACAGAGCTAACAACTGTTAGTGATGGTTTATACAGTTGACTCAATTGAGCCGCTGCCGAACGAATTTTGTCAGATAGAAATTTGTTAGATATTTTAGTCATTGCCACAATATAAAATTTTGACTCGTTTCACCGAACAGCAGTTATGTTGCTTGTCGGCACCTACACGAGACTTCCTCCATCTTAGAACACCCGGAAACTCCGACCGATTTGTAACAAAACTTTACATTTCGCTACCAGCGAAATGTATATGGAATAACAGTCGCGACCCTGATTGACTGACAAAAGTTTAATTAGCCCAAACTACAGTGGTAGCTTGAAACTCAATTCTGTAAGTTCTTTGCTGATGTTGTAGACGAGAAGCCTTGACTGGTTCGGGGTCAATATTAGTAGAAAAAGAGACAACAGAAATTAAATTCCAGCCCTTGTTCAGAGCTTGTTTGACCCAACTCCAGCCAATTTTTAAGTAGCTAGCACCCCGATACCAATGTGGATCTACACAGCGACGCTGACCTAAAATGACAACTTCAACACCTTGAGCAGTCAAGAACAAAGTAGTCATCGCTAACACTAAGCACAGTCGAGAAAGAGCTGGAGCGGAACGGAGTTTAGAGTCTTCGAGATTGAATCCAGAGGATTTATCATCCAGAAAATTTTCCTCAATGGTAAAGCGGAAACCATATTCCCGAAAAGTTTGGAGATTAGTAGGCTCCGTACTAATAATGTACCAGTGTTCGCCATTCGTAGATTCCCACGCAATTGCTAGATGGACATCTGTGAGCGAGTTACATTTGTGAATTTGAACGTTGTGGATCAGTTTTGCCTCGCCGATGGCTACCGGAAATTGACTCACTCGCTGCCACCCCTGCCGTGGATGACGCAGCCAAAAATTGCCTTTAATCCGGATTCGACAGTGCCAGCCTAATTTTCTGACATAACGGACTAATTCGGCATTGGCAAACCCCCTGTCAGCCAAGAGAATGACTTTGACATCGACGGGTAGGAGCCTAGAGACACGGTTGAGAAGGTCCTGATAAGTATCGATTTTGACACTACTACTTTTGTGTTTGAGTACTCGCCAGCCCACCGGAATCGCTCTGCCCAAATGTACAACACAGATCCGAATGATGCAATATTTATCCCATAACATACTGGTATCAAAACTCAGATAAATTTCTGAGTCTTTCCAGTTGGCAAATACCGCCTTCACTACAGGACTATACAGTTTTGCTGGGTTGATGCGGGGATTATTTACCCATCGAGACAATCTTCGCTGTGTGCTTTGGGCTATTTGTGCTTTGGTGCAAACATGGTCGATCCATTTGGTTAGATTTACCTTGCCTTCTACAATCAAACCAACCATCATCCAACACATCACTCCTAGATGTCTTAAATCTGACCACTGACTGTATTGACCTGCGAATTTCATTAGTTTATGATGAAGATGAGAGGGGCGATCGATCATTTCGATTCATACTGGTTTTTTGGTTAAGAACAGTTTATCCCTCTTTTTCTCTTTAATCCAGTCTGGGTCAGCTTTTATCCCGATCTTGACTGACTTTTGTCAGTCAACCAGGTCGCGACCTCGACCGCTGGATTTACCGTCCCCAGAATCCAGTTGCAGCTCCAATTAATTAATGTTATTGATTTGTCAAGGTTCAAATTCTGTATCTGCGGTGTGAGACTAGCTTCTCAAAAATATTGGTCGCCAGCAGGGAGAAAAAATTTATGTACCAAAAAACATTTAAAGTTGATGAATCCGGGATTGTTGAAATTAGCATTCTCGCTACGGGGGACAGCAACAAATCACTAGAAGTTGGCAAGCGTTACGTGCGATCGTTTTCGATGATTTGCGAACCAGACGCTCGATCGGCAGATGGCAGATACAGTTGTTAAAGGGTTCGTACAGCGCATCGCACCCCAGCCAACTCTCAATAGCGATTTGGCAAATCCCGACCCGATGACGTGGCTCGAAGTTTATGCTAAAAATGAGATTTGGTACGAAACTCTCGCTACTTGAACCCAAATGCGGCGACAGACACCGAGATATGCGAGACCCAGAGCCAAGTAGACCTAATTGTTTCAGTCCCAAGGACTGGAATCAGTGGTAGGTCAATCGCTGGTTGAGTCTCTTTAAAAATCGCTATTTATTGAACTTTTTTCCTTCTTTTGATGGCGATGCGAACAATCAAAACTTGACCGGATCGCGCCCGGGCTGAGAACTCCAGACTAACAGTAGAGACGCGATCTATAATATATCTATAAGGTTGGTGAAAAAATGAAACGTTTTCTACATTTTACTGCACTCGCGATCGCTGTATGTGCGATCGCACTTAGTGTCCCCAGTTTCCTGCCACCGATGCAGGCAGTGCCTGCACCAATGCTGCTGAGTCAGAATGTTAAATTTAAACCTCCCGATGTAGACGCCCCCGACAACAGGCAATCGGCGACGCATCGAGGGAATGCTTGTCCGCAGGATTTATCTATTGTTCCTTTAATACCTAAAAGCAATGATGGTTTAACCATAGCAGAATCGCCAACATTCTTGGCCTATGTTTCTCACCCTTCGACTCAAGTGGAGTTTACATTGCAAGCTGACGATGGAAAAGGAATCGATGCTTATAAAACGACTTTCAAAGTTGACAAACCGGGGATAATAGAAGTCAGTATTCCCAACAAAGGGGAGGGCAAAAAAACTCTGGAGGTTAACCAGCGGTATCAGTGGTCGTTTTCCGTGGCTTGCAATGACGATCCGTCGGGAAATTATTTTGTTAAAGGGTTTGTGAAGCGCATTGAACCCGAGGAAACTCTCAAGAAAAATTTGGCAAATCCTGACCCTATGGCTAGGGCTATCGCTTATGCTGAAAATAATATTTGGTACGATACAATTGGTACTCTAGCCCAAATGCGGCGAGGATCACCCAATGATGCGAGTCTGAGGGCCGAGTGGAAGCAATTGTTGCAGTCCCAAAAACTCGAATCAGTTGCCGATCAACCGCTAGGTCAGTCTTTTTAAGCCTCCCTATTTCTCAAGGCTTTCTTTTGTCCTTCTTCTGAGGCTGTGAAGATTGACAAATTAAACCGATCGCCCGCTGCGATTCTTACTCCTAGTCTGGAGTAAAAATCCGAACCCTGATTTTATTCTATCTGGTGAAAAAAATGAAACGTTTTCTACATTTTACTGCACTGGCGATCGCTGTATTGGCGATCGCAATTACTCTCCCCAGCTTGTTTTCACCGATGCAGGCTGTCCCTGCACCAACTCCCCTGGGTCAGAATGTTAATTTCACACCCCCAGAGGTCACAGCCCCCGAGAACCGCCAAGGGGGAGCGCATCGAGGCTGTCAGTTGCAGGATGGTTTATCGATTACTCCCTTAATACCTGAAAGCAATATTGGCTTAACCCTAACAGAGTCGCCAACATTTTTTGTCTATGTTTCTCAACCGGCGGCTCAAGTAGAGTTTGTTTTGCTAAACGAAGATGAATCCGAAGTAGTCTACGAATCTAGTTTAAAAGTTGACAAAGCTGGAATTGTGGGAGTTAGCCTTTCTGACAAAGGTAAGACAAAAAATATTGAGGTTGGTAAGCGATATGTCTGGTCGTTTGCACTGGCTTGCGATCCTCAGGAACGATCGGGAGATTATATTATTAAAGGATGGATGCAGCGAGTTGAACCGCAAGGAACTCTCAAGAGCGCTTTGGCAAATCCCGACCCGAGGGCGAAGCTGATCGCTTATGCTAAAAATGGCATTTGGTACGAGACTCTGGCGACTTTAGCCCAAATGCGTAGTGTCGCACCCGATGATGCGCGGCTGAAGACTGAGTGGACGCAATTGTTGAAGTCCCAAAAACTCGAAGCAGTCGCCGATAAACCCCTAGTTCAGTCTTTTTAAGCCTCCCTATTTCTCAAGGCTTAATTTGTCCTTCTTATGAGAATCTGAAGATTGACAAATTAAGCCGATCGCCCGCTGCGATTCAAACTCCCAGGGATGAGTAAAAATGCCAGGCCCAACATTCCTGTTATGCCGTTAAAAAATGAAACGTTTTCTAAATGGGGTTGCACTGGCGATCGCCGCATTTGCGATCGCACTTACTCTCCCCAGTTTAGTGCCACCGATGCAGGCTGTCCCTGCACCAATTCTGCTGAGTCAGAATATTAATTTTAGACCTCCAGATTTAATAACCCCCGACAACCGACGAGGAACACCTGCGTTCCTCTCCCCCTGTCCGGTGGATTTATCTATTATTCCTTTAATGCCTCCAACTAATATCGGCTTAACCCTCACAGAGTCGCCGACATTCTTTGCCTATGTCTCTCTCAATTCGACTCAAGTCGAGTTTATTTTGCAAACTGACGATGAAAAACTAACCGAGGTTTACAAAACTACTTTCAAAGTTGACAAGCCCGGGATAGTTGAGGTCAATATTCCTAAAAAAACCGATCGCCAAACATTTATTGAGGTTAAGAAGCGATATCAGTGGTGGTTTTTGGTGGCTTGCGATCCTGACGATCGCTCTTCGGACTATTATGTTAAAGGGTTCGTGCAGCGCATTGCACCGCAGGAAACTCTCAAGAACGATTTGGCAAATCCCGACCCTATGGCGAGGGCGATCGCCTATGCTAAAAATGGGATTTGGTACGATACTATTTCTACCCTAGCCCAAATGCGGCGACAAGCTCCTGACGATCCGATGCTGAAAGCAGAGTGGACGCAATTGTTGAACTCCCAAAAACTAGAATCGATTGCCTATAAACCGCTAGTTCAGTCTTTTTAATCGAGACTATTTAGCCAAATCTAAAATCTAAAATCTAAACTCGCTTGATGACTAATAACTCTCCAACAATTCTCGCCCTTGATTTTGACGGTGTAATTTGTGACGGACTAATCGAATATTTCCAAACCGCTTGGCGTACCTACTGCCAAATCTGGCAATCAGTCGAAATAGTCCCCGATGCAGATTTAGCTTTGAGTTTTTACCGAGTGAGGCCAGCCATCGAAACCGGTTGGGAAATGCCCCTGCTGATTCGCGCACTGCTGACAGGAATTACCGAAGAGCAAATTTTGCTAGACTGGCCAAACATTGTCCCGCAGTTATTGACCGAAAATAATTTAAAACCCCAGTCTGTCGGCGCAATGTTAGACGGACTACGCGATAATTGGATTGCTGAGGATTTAGCTGGGTGGCTGTCTTTGCACCGCTTTTATCCCGGAATAGCCGATCGCCTGCACTCGTTACAGGATAGTTCGGTCAAAGTCGCGATCGTCACCACCAAGGAAGGCCGTTTTGTGCGGGAACTCTTGCAGCTAGCGGGCGTACAAATGCCGTCGGAGTTAATTTTTGGCAAGGAATACAACAAGCCGAAACACCAAATATTGCGGGAATTTTTGGCAGCTTCTGGCAAAGATACGACTATTTGGTTTGTGGAAGATCGGTTAAAAACTTTGGTCTCGGTGAAGCAGCAGCCGGATTTATCTCAGGTGAGGTTGTTTTTGGCTGACTGGGGTTACAATACTTTGGCAGAACGGGAATCTGTGGCTCAAAATCCACCTGTTCAATTGCTTTCTCTGTCGCAGTTTGCCGGAGATTTTGTCGATTGGCTGCCTGACGAATGTTGATCTTAGACTTGTTGGGAGGGAGATTTTTTTTCGCTTAGCAGAGTCAAAAAAAATCCCCAAATTTTACACTTTTTTTGTTGACTTTTGCGGCGCTGGTATGGTATTTTTATATAATGGGATGGTTGCAAAAATAATATTTTTAAACATATTCCCATTATGATATAAATATAACAGGAATTCCCCAAAAAATCAAGCATACCGACAAAAAAAATCGATTTTTTTTTGTCGGTGACTGTAATAAAATAGGTTCGTAGTGAGGACTTTAGTCCTTATTTTCCAGGTTCGTAGTGAGGACTTTAGTCCTTCTTTCCAGGTTCGTAGTGAGGACTTTAGTCCTTCTTTTCCCGAGGACTTGCATTCCGAACGATCGCACCAATCTGAGACTTAAAACCAATGCTAGATTTAACTAAAGCAGCCAAAGCAATGCAGGGAATGAGCCAGCATTTGAATGTGGAGGCTTTGGCGGCTCGCCAGCGTTTGCAAGTGGCTCAGAATTTGCTGGAACAGGCGGCAGTGGGACAAGAAAAATTGGTAGAATTGCAAGAGAGTTGGAGCGATCGCACTTTATTCAATGCAGCCACGCCGATCGAGCCATTGTCCGATCGCACCTACATCACCGCACCGCCCGCCGCCCACACAGTCTTCGCCACAGACGGATCGCAAATTTCGCCCAGCCATCACGAAATCGCCTACTGCTACCTGATCAACGTCGGTACAGTCATGCTGCACTACGGGCAAAGCCGCCACCCAGTATTAGACAGCGTGCCCGAAGTTTTCTACAAACCCGAAGACTTGTATGCTTCGCGCCAGTGGGGAATTAGAACCGAAGAGTGGATGGGATACCGGCGCGCCGTTTCCGAAGCCATCGCCCTCGCGGAAATGGGCTGCAATTGGGCAAAATTTAACGACAATCAACTACCCGCGCCAACTTTGGCAATGGTAGATGGTTCCCTGATTTACTGGTTTTTGGAACAATTACCTAGCGAAGCGCGCGATCGAATTTTGCAACCAATTTTAGAAGCTTGGGACAAATTGCGCGTAGCAAAAATTCCCCTATTAGGATACTTGAGCGCTTCTCGCAGCACCGAAAGCTTATCTTTTTTGCGGTTTCAAGCTTGCACCCACGAAGTACCAGACTGCATGACAAACTGCCCCAACGTCGGATTTTCTGCCACCAGTGCTTTCGATGAAAAAGCACCTTGTCAAGAATTTGAACCCCTACGAGATTCCGTCTTGTGGGCCACAATCCTGCTACCCGGACAAAGAAGCCCGTTGTGGAAATCCCACGCTCGAATTTTAGATTTATACGGTCTCAATCCCATCTATTTTTGTTATGTTCATGTTGGCACAGAAATTGCTAGAATAGAAATTCCGGAATGGGTAGCACAAGATAATACAGAGCTAGATTTAGCCTTAGGAATGATGCTAGCTCAAGTACACAAAGGCGGTGGCTATCCCGTGACGCTAGCAGAAGCCCACAACCAAGCAGTAGTCACCGGGGGCGATCGAAGTAGCTTTTTTGCTTTGTTAGAGCAGCAAATGATTAAAGCAGGTTTAAAAAATGTCGGTATTTCTAATAAGGAAACCCGGAAGCGCGGTAGTATTGCTTGAATTAAAAATAAGAGTTAAAAATGTTATATGCCAATAGAGTTAATTATCTTAATTGCTTCCTTACTTGTTTCTTGGCTGGTATTTAATTGGGCTTTTAAAGTATTGAAAGCCAGCGTTGGTACAGCGATTGCTCTAGCAGCAATTGTGCTGGCGATGCAGTTATTGTTTGGTATCGGGCCAAATCAACTTTTTCAACACATCACTCACCTGCCACAAACCCTTGGGAAAATAATTTTTGGCAGGTAATCCGATTTTAGATTTCAGATTTTAGATTTCAGATTTGTTCTCTCATCTAAAATCTAAAACCGCAAATCTGCCGACTTTAGGAAAAATATTCCTTTCTCCTTACTTCCTTCTGTCAACTGTCAACTGTCAACTGTCAACTGTCAACTGTCAACTGTCAACCGTCAACCGTCAACTGTCTAACTTCCCAGCATTTGCAGCTTGTACAAACTAGCATACAAACCTTCTTGTTGCAACAACTCTTCGTGGCTGCCAGACTCTACTAACTGCCCGCGTTTGAGCACCAAAATGCGATCGACATTTCGGATAGTCGAGAGCCTGTGAGCAATGATTATAGCCGTTCTGTCCGCCATCAAACGCTCCAGAGCCTCTTGAATCAAAGCTTCCGTTCCCACATCCAAACTAGCAGTCGCCTCGTCGAGCACTAAAATACTGGGGTTGCGAATGGCGGCGCGAGCAAACGCTAACAACTGCTTTTGTCCCCCCGAAAGATTCGTTCCCCTTTCCCGCAATTGCGTGTCATAACCTTGAGGTAATTCTTCAATTAAACGAGCAACATTCGTCTTTTCTGCTGCTGCTCGAATCTCCTCCATCGAGTAACTTTCGCCAAGGCTAATATTGCTCTTCACATCGCCAGCAAATAGAAAGCCATCTTGAATAATAACACCTACGTGTCTCCGCAATTCTGCTTGAGGTAAATCGCGAATATCTATACCATCGATCAGAATCCGTCCTCGGGTGGGCTCGTAAAGGCGGCACAAGAGACGGATGATCGAACTTTTGCCTGCACCAGTAGGGCCAACTAATGCTACTTTTTCGCCGGATTTGATGGTAAAATTGAGGTCTTGCAGAACATATTCGTTTTCTTTGTAAGCAAACCACACATTGTCAAATTGGATTTCTCCGGATGCAGCTTGCTTTGATTGGGCATGAGCAACTAGGGATTTTTGATTGTTAGCTGATAGGCGATATTCAGAAGTTACAGGAGTTTGATTACTTTCTACCAATTCTGGCTCATTTGAAGATAAATTATAAGCAAGTGCCTCTGGATGACCGGCCATCAGCAACGGCGAATAATATTCCCTTCTTCCTGCTTCCCTCTTCCCTCTTCCTTCTTGCTTCTTCCCTCTTCCTTCTTCCTTCTTCCATTTTCCTTCTTCCTTCGCCCCGCTAATTGGATCTTTAATTTCGATCGGTTCGTTGAGAATATCGCTAATCCGTTCGACTGCGGTAAATCCTGCTTGAATAGCCGTAAATTTCTCGGCAAATTGCCGCAGCGGATCGAAGAGACGCTGAGCAAATAAAATGAATGCAGACAGAGTACCAAAGTTAATTGTACCTTGCAGAAGGCTTTGACCGCCCATCCACAAAACGGCTGCAATCGCCACTAAAGCAATCCATTCTAATGTTGCAGATACGGCTGAGTCGTAAAAGATAGTTTTATCAACTGCTTTAATGTAGCATTTATTGGTAACGTTAAACAATTCTGAGTTGAATCTTTCCCGGCGGAATAGCTGCACTACGCCAATACCCGTCAGGTTTTCTTGCAGTTGGGCGTTGAGATCGGAAAGTTCTTCTCTGGTGGTGTAATTTGCTATGCGAAATTGGTTCTGAAAATAAATGATTATGGCGGCAATTGGGATCATCATTAATACCAACATTAAAGCTAGTTGCCATTGCATGGTAAACATGAAAATGGCAATTACTAATATTGAAAATAAATCGCTGACAATCCCGATCGCCCCTGAGGAAAAAACCTCTCCCAAAGCTTCCACGTCACTGGTGAGGCGCGTCATCAATCTGCCTACTGGAGTGCGATCGAAAAATCGCACCGCTAGCGAGGTGACGTGTACAAACAAATCATTTCTAATATCAGTAGTAATAATTTGCCCTACTTTTGTGACTAAATATCCTTGAACTGATTGCAGTCCCAATCTAAATGTTATAGTTAGCATCAGCAAGACTGCCAAAACATTTAATGCAGTAGATAAAGGCAATCCCTGTAAAAATTGATAGGTAGGTTCTGCTCGAATTACCGAAATTGCCTGTCCGATCAGAATCGGTTGAATTGCTCCTGAGACTGCTAGCGGTACTAATAGTGCGATCGAAATAATCAGCAAGCGTTTGCTGCGGGTTGCGTAAGATGCCAACCTCAGGAATAACCGCCAGTCTGTATCGCGGCGGGGTTGGTTTTCGGTGTCTGCTACTGGTGAGGAAATGGTCATTCGATTTTAGATTTTAGATTTTAGATTTTAGATTGCAGAAGCGAGCCTGCTGGTAAATTAGGGGGCTTTTGCTCAGGATAGTGAGCTTTTTTGCTCCGCAGCTTGTAGCGCGGGTGGGCGCTGGAAGTTCGATCGGTCTTTAAGCAGAAAACCTGTAGAATATATCCAAGCAATAATTGTAGCAAATACAGTCAGTTAAATCATGGAATCTTCTACAGCTACAGTAAATTCTTTGTCCCGACAGATAGAAACACCTAGATTGTATCTGAGACAATTTACTCCAGACGATTTAGATGAGCTGTACCGCATCTACAGCGATGCGGAAGTGATGAAGTATCTGAGCGAAGGCGTCAGAAATAAAGAAGAAACAGCAGCAGATTTATTTCAGATAATCGGAGATTGGGAAAAACATGGTTTCGGTTTGTGGGCTGTTGTCAACAAACAAAATAACCAATTGATCGGGGACGGGGGGCTGAGATTTTTAGGCAAAACACCTGAAGTAGAAGTCGGTTACGTGTTAGCAAAAGCATACTGGGGGAAAGGTTTAGCATCGGAAGTTGCAGCGGCGACGCTCAAGTATGGATTTGAAGTATTGAAACTAGACAAAGTTGTTGCAGTTGCAGATACCGAAAACAGATCCTCGCGGCGGGTAATGGAAAAAGTGGGGATGAAATACCAGCACATTTTTGACGATTGCGGTCGCGATCGAGTATATTATGCGATCGCAAGACTCTAATATTTTACCTCAAACGAAACCCAACTAAAATATTTTTAGCCAGACAAAATTTGAAATATTAAAGTTGGAGAGAATAGTTGCGATCGCCCGCCCCCAAAATATCGCCTCCCAGCGGGTGATGCAGAAAGTTGGTTTCAAATATGAAAACAACGCTCGTTATTATGAAACTGATGTAGTATGTTATTCAATATCGCGATCGCAATATTCTCAGGAGTAAAAATCTATGCGTAAACTTTTGTTGCAAATAGTGGTGCTAAGTCCAGTAATTTTAACTTTTTGCTGGATGAATCCTAAAAGTGCGATCGCCCTGGAAGTCGATCGCCAAACCAACGCACCAACTCCCACAAATGTCTCTCAATCGGCTGACATTGCACCGAGTAGCTGGGCTTTTCAGGCACTACTATCCTTAGCAAAACGCTACAGTTGTCCGATTGTCGCCCCAGTTGGTACTACTCTGGGCGATCGACCTTTAAAACGCTCTGAGTTTGCGGTAAGTTTAAATAGTTGTTTGGTAAACGTCGATCGGGCGATCGCAGCAGGTACGCCAAAAGTCGGCCCAGAAGATTTAGCCATAGTCCAACGTTTACAGACTGAATTCGCCCCTGAATTAGCGACGCTGCGGGGTAGAGTTGACGCATTAGAAGCTCGTAGTGGTGAATTGGAACAAAATCGAAATCCCCCCCTTTCAGAACCCAATTCTGTACCTTTACCAGCGCCTTCTCCCCAAACAGCCCCTCAGCGAGTGAGACTTAACCTTGACAGTCGCACTTCTGGGAATCTTATAGGACAAGATACATTAAGAACTAGAAATTTTGGCGGCATTAATCAGCCAGTAACTCCACTACCATCACCTACAACCACAGCCTTGCCCGCCCAAACCCAACAATTCGATCGCGAAGGATACAACCGCATTTATGACAACTCCTATCAGCGGGCTAGCAACAACCCGCTTTCCACATTTGGCATCGATGTCGATACAGCATCCTACAGCAATGTCCGACGCTTTATCAACAGCGGCGTGATGCCGCCCAAAGATGCAGTGCGCCTCGAAGAACTAATTAATTACTTTACCTACGACTATCCGCAGCCAAAGGGCGATCGACCTTTTTCAATTAATACAGAAGTCGCCAATGCTCCCTGGAATCCCCAACACAAATTAGTCCACATTGGCTTGCAAGGAAAAAGCATTTCCACCAAAAATTTACCGCCGAACAATCTCGTATTTCTGATCGATGTTTCCGGTTCCATGAATTCGCCCGACAAATTGCCGTTAGTCAAAGCATCTTTGAAATATCTCGTCAGCGAATTGCGAGCCAAAGATAGCGTCACTATTGTAGTCTATGCCGGAGCCGCCGGGTTAGTCTTGCCTCCAACACCGGGCAACCAAAAAGAAAAGATATTAGATAGCATTGACAAGCTAGAAGCAGGTGGTTCTACCGCAGGCGGAGCAGGTATTCAACTAGCCTACAAAGTTGCTAAAGACAACTTTATTAAACAAGGAAACAACCGCGTTATTCTGGCAACGGACGGCGATTTTAATGTTGGCGTTTCCAGCGATGGCGAACTCGTGCGGATGATTGAAGAAAAACGAGAACAAGGAGTCTTTCTGAGCGTCTTGGGATTTGGTACTGGCAATTTGCAAGATGCAAAAATGGAACAGCTAGCCGATAAAGGTAATGGCAATTATGCTTATATCGACAGTTTGTTGGAAGCCAAAAAAGTGCTAGTCACTCAAATGGGAGGCACGCTATTTACCATCGCCAAAGATGTGAAAATTCAAGTAGAGTTCAATCCAGCTAAAGTTCAAGCTTACCGTTTAGTTGGTTACGAAAATAGAGTTTTGCAAAATCAAGACTTTAACGATGACAAAAAAGATGCAGGTGAATTAGGTGCGGGACATTCGGTAACAGCAATTTACGAAATTATTCCGGTTGGTGTCGCCAGCGATGTCAAATTGCCGGAGGTCGATCCATTAAAATATCAACCGAATCCAGCCACTGCTTCTACCTCTCAAACTGATGAATTGATGCAGGTAAAGTTGCGTTACAAAAACCCCAATGAGACAGTGAGTCAGTTAATTACGCAGTCAGTAATCGACAAACCTGTGAAACTAGAAAATGCCTCTGCTAACTTCAGATTTGCTGCTGCTGTAGCTGCTTTCGGGATGGTTTTGAGAGATTCTGAGTACAAGGGAGCAGCTAGTTTCGATCAAGTATTGAGACTGGCAAGTCAGGCGAAAGGTGAAGACAAGGAAGGCTATCGGGCAGAGTTCATTCGTTTAGTTGAAAACTGCAAAACGCTAGTAGCAAAGATAGGAGTAAAGTAGTTTTGTAGGGTGTGAGTTACCTTGCTTTTACCCATCTATTTGTTACAAGCCTCGGGTGCATCTCACTTTATGCAAATATATTCGTAGGGGCGAAGCATTTCGGCAATAAATCTCTGGTTATGACTAACAAATTGTTTGCCGAAATGCTTCGCCCTTGCACTCATAGAGATGAACCCCCAGGATATGCCTTCAATTTTCCTGCTAGAATAGTGATTGTCCATCATGCAACAAATAGAAACGGCCAGATTGTATCTGAGGCAATTTACGCCAGATGACTTAGACGATCTGTACCGTATTTACAGTGATGCGGAAACAATGAAATACTTGACAGGAGTTAGAACTAGAGAAGCAACAGAAAGCGCCATTCATGCTATGCTCCAACGTTGGGAAGAACACAACTTCGGAATGTGGGCTTTAGTACATAAAATAGATTGTAAAATGATTGGCCGCTGCGGACTTGCTTTTCTGGACAAAACACCGGAAGTGGAACTTGGTTATGCGTTTGATAAAGTTTATTGGAATCAAGGATTGGCGACAGAAGCATCTTTTGCTAGTCTAAACTATGGATTTAACATATTAAAGTTGGAGAGAATAGTTGCGATCGCCCGCCCGGAAAATATCGCCTCCCAGCGGGTGATACAGAAAGTTGGCATGAAATATGAAAAAAATGCTCGTTATTACGAAATTGATGTATTGTATTATTCTATTTTTCGAGAAACTTACAAGTCCGCAGTATCTTCGTAGGAAGAATCTGATTTTTGTAAAAAGCATTTTTCTTTGAGTGCTGTCCTGCTCGCGTATTGTACAATACGCGATCGGGGACAGCACTATAAATACCAAACTGAGATGTTCCCTAAATTACTCGCATCACAATCACAAATTAGCATTATTGTCTGCGGACAACTACGAAGTCCGTTGCAATTGCTTGTTAACCTTAATAATCTTCTTGTCAAAATACTCTTTTCTGTGTCCCAATCTTTTAGCCACTTCCAACCCCTTCTGATAAGCTTCCAAAGCTTTCTTATAATCCTTCATTTCCTGATAAACTTGACCGAGATTGTCGTAAGCACTCATCAATCCGTACCAATTGTAAGCCCGTTCTTCCAACAACAACTGCATTTGATAGATTCGCACAGTCGGCTCTAGCTGTTTTTGCGATCGATAAAGCAGTGCTAATTTATCCAAAGCTTCGCTAGCTTGGGCGTACTGTTGAATGGGAACGGCTAAATTGTAGGCTTCCTGATAGTATTGAGCTGCTAAGTTGATTTGACCTATAGTTTGGTAATCGGTGCCGATCGCAATTTTGAGCGGTGGTATCGCAGCCGGGTTTTGCAGGTTGACATACACAGATGCTAGTTTTTCCCGGGCTGCGATCGCCTTTAGGGGCTGTTTCGACTGTTGGTAAACGTAGGCTAACTGTCTCAGAGTATCCACCTCAGTCGGAGGAGTTACAGGCTGTGGTGGCGCGCCATTTCCCGCCGTTACAGCAGAATTTGGTACAGCAGCATTAGCAGCAAATACAGCGCGGTTTTCCTGAATTAAAGTTGCCAATTCCTCATACACGGGAGCCGCTTTATCGTAACTCAGCCAATTGATGTGAACAAGTGCGATCGCCTTTAAAGTCTGACCCTGAGCCAATATATCTTGATTTTGGCGCGCATTTTCGAGGATTTGTTGGTAAACTTCTACGATCGGGCCTTTAGCGCGCACCTGCCCAAAAGCCGCAGCTAAAGCCGGGAGCAACTCAGTATTTACCGGCACTTGCGATTTAACTTGTTTGTGAATTGCTTGCAGCCGTTTAGTAATAAGCTGAAGTTCCAGGTTTTTATTGCTACTCCAAGCCACACTTCCCACCCGACTCAAAGCAGCAATTTCCGCCGCCGGGCCAAGATATCGGCGCAGTCGCAATTCTCGAAACCAAATATCAAAAGCACCAGCCCCATCTCCAGCTTGCAGTTTAGCCGCTGCTTCTAAGCTTAGCTTTTCCAAAGCTGCACTCAGATCCTCCCGCTGAGTGCTACTCAAAGATTCAGTAGCGGGTTTTAGGGGATCGGGTGTGGTAAGTTCTAGAGGATTAGGAGAAAATTGATCGAGGGGTGGTGGATTAGTTTGGGCGCTAGCAATTGAACCAGCACACAGCCACAACCAAAGCAAGCACCCAATTGGCAAAGAATTTCTCATTCTTAAAATTTGGTTGCCACCATTCGGCAGCCCTGCACGAAACATCAAGTTTTGCATACTTACAAAACGGTATAAATTATGTCACAAAGATGGCACACAAGCCAACTGTTCAACAATAGCAACAAAATAAAACTTACCGCACTGAGCAATTATTGGAATTTACAGGCTTTGGGCGATCCTCTTCGTTGGCGTAGCCCCCGTAGGGGCGGGCTTCGCCAACGCATTTTGCGCCTATTCAGTTTAGCTCTAATTTTCCTAACTGTATGCACAGCTTGCGCGGCCCCTCCCGCCGTTGCTAGAGATCGCTCTTTTCCTGAAATATCCCTAGGCTTTTTGGGCGAGTACCAATTGCCAAAAATCAACTTTGAAGGATCGCCAGTCGGCGGTTTATCAGGCATCACCTACGACGCCAAAGGTATTAGTGGTGTTACTTCCAAGGCTTATCGTTTTTACGCCCTTTCCGACGACAAAAGCGAAAACGGAGAAGCCAGATTTTACAGTCTCCGACTCGATCTTAAATCCAGCGATCCAGCCAATATTAGCCTCGAAAAAGTTTCTGTTGAAGGCGTTACATCCCTCAAAAAAGCAGACGGTGAAACCTTCCTTTGGGGTTCCATCAATCCCGAAGGTATCGCCCTGTCTCCACGGAATTCAGTATTTGTCGCCAGCGAAGCCAGCCCTCCTTTTGTCGGAGAATTTGACCTCACTACCGGGAAATTGCGAGGAAATTTGCCAATTCCCAAGCGTTACATCCCCGATACCAACGATGAACAACAACAGCAAGGAGTCCAGAAAAGTTTAGGTTTTGAATCCTTGAGTATCGACCCAGAAACCTTTAGTCCGGGCGGTTTAGATCCGTTTAGGTTGTTTGCAGCGACAGCAGCGCCGTTAATTCAAGATTTAGACCCAGAACAGGCAAGCAAACTCCGTCTTTTACATTATATCATCGTCGATAAAACTCCGCAATTAGTCTCGGAAAATCTTTACCAGCTAGACGAAGTTCCGATGACTGTTTTGAACGGATTAACAGAATTGGTAACGATTGGTGGAGGTCAATTTTTGAGTTTAGAGCGTTCCTTTGGGATATCGGGATACGGTGCTAAAATTTATCAAGTAGCTGTTGGGGCGGCGACAGATACTTCTAGAATAGAAAGTTTTAAGGGGCCACTGGGAATGGTTGAACCTGTGAGGAAAAAGTTACTATTAGACTTGAATGAACTCGGAATTCCGCTGTACAATTTAGAGGGAATGACTCTCGGCCCGCGTTTGCCAGATGGTAGCCAAAGTGTGGTTTTGGTGAGCGATGATAATTTTGAGGAAGCTCAGAAAACTCAGTTTATTTTGTTGAGTTTAAAAGGTAAAATTTAGGATGATGATGGGGAGCATCTCAGTTTTGCATTTAATAGTGCGAGCGTCCCCGCTCGCGAGTCCTGCAATACTCGCGAGCGGGGACGCTCGCACTACAATAAAAAATATTTTTTGCAACAATGAGATGCTCCCTGATGATGTTTGGTATCAGCAACCTATTGGCTCGGAGTCATTGGTTTGCTAGCAAGTTTTTTGGTGAGCATTTTAGTCCTAGTTTATGGATGCGGACTAAAGTCCTCACTACAAACCTTTTGCGTATTCATGAAATTAGTCAAAAAATGGGTTTTTCAACTTATTCTATATGCCTGCACGCCACAGTTTAAAATTACCAGATATCGAACTTTCTTATCTAGAATGGAACTCACAAACAGGGACAGAAAAAGTTCCGCGTTTGCTACTGTTGCACGGTTTAGCAGATAGTGGGTGTGTCTGGACGAGCTTGGGCAATTACTTGTCGAACCGCTATCATATTGTAGCGCCAGATATGCGCGGCCACGGAGAGAGTGACAAACCGGAAACCGGCTATACTTTTGCAAGGGCGATCGCAGATTTGGAAGCTTTGATGGCACACCTCAACTGGCAAAATGCCCACATTGTCGGACATTCTTGGACGGGAAAACTAACATTAATTTGGGCGCGGCAAAATGGCGATCGCATTTCGAGTATGATTTTAGTAGACCCAATCTTCATCAGCAAACTGCCCGCTGTGATGAAACTCAGTCTACCAATAGTTTACCGCAAATTAGACTGTCTCAAATGTATGGGCCCGTTTGCAACTTTAGCCCAAGCCGAAGCAGCCGCCAAACAATCGGGAGAATACGCAGGTTGGAGTGAAGTGCAACAAATGATCTTCCAAAACCAAATCGAACAAAAATTAGATGGAAGTTGGGGAAGTAAATTTGTGATTCCCGCCAGAAATCAGATATTTACCGAAGTGATGGAAGTTGCCGGTTTAACGGAAAATATTGATATTCCTACTTTGTTTGTACAGCCGGAAACAGGCGTAAATCGCATGGATTGGCAAATGCAGCCCTACAAAACATACTTGCAAAATCTGACAATTGTCAAAGTACCGGGGAATCACTGGTGTTTTTTGACTCAACCGGATACTTTTAATCAAACCGTGGCAGATTTTTTAGAGGGCGCAACACTGTGAATTTAGAAATTATTGCACATCGGGGATTTTCGGCGATCGCCCCTGAGAACACTTTAGCAGCATTTTCCAGGGCGATCGCCCGCAAAGCCGATTCGATCGAGTTTGACATCCAGCTATCGGCTGACGGTGTGCCCGTGGTTTTCCACGACGCCACGCTGGATAGAATCACCGGAGTTTCTGGTAAAGTCAGGGAAACAAACCTGTCAGACTTGCAGAAACTCAATGCTGGTAAATGGTTCAGCGATGAATTTTCACGGGAAAAAATCCCCACCTTCAAAGAAGCCTTAGCTATCCTCAAGAATGTTGACAAATTTCTCTATTTTGATGTCAAGCCTCACTGCGAATGGTCGGATACAGAAGTTGCGGAGTTTGTCAATACTTTGCACCGTGCAGGAATTCAAGAAAAATGCGTTATTACCTCGTTTAGCGAGAAATTTCTCGGACAAGTGCGGCGGCTAAATGGCGATTTGGCGATCGGACACATCGTTGCTAATCTAGAAGCATATAAAACTCAATTGTCTCAAGCTGTCGCCCATCGCGATAACTTGATTACCAGCCTGTATCGTGTTTTATTGGAAAACCCCGCACTAATTCCAGAAACCCGCAATCAAGGAGTTGACATTGTAGCGTGGACGGTGGACGATCGCGCACATATGCAAAAGTTAATTGATTTGGGTGTAACTCGGATTGTCACTAATTGTTTGATATAATTTGTATCACTTGATATCTTGCACCACGATCGAGAACGGGCAAGATGCCCGTTCCACAAAACTCATTGCCTGTTCCACAAAACTCAATTAATAGATGAATTATTTTCGCCAAAGCATCCACGAAATGTCCGGTTACGTACCGGGAGAACAGCCACCGCTAGGCACAAAAATTATTAAACTAAATTCTAATGAAAATCCCTATCCGCCTTCTCCCAAAGCCTTAAAAGTGCTTCAAGAAATAGACCCAGAAATGCTGCGGCGCTATCCAGATCCAACTGGCAAAATTTTTCGCATCGCCGCTAGTAAAGCTTTGGGGGTTCCTGACGATTGGATTTTGGTAGGTAACGGCAGCGATGATTTATTAAACTTGATAGTTCGTGCTGTGGGCGAAGCTGGCAAACCCGTTGTTTGTCCCTCACCTACCTATGTATTGTACCGCACGCTGGCAGAAATTCAGGATGCAGAATTTGTCGAAGTTCCCTATCCCGATGACTACAAGTTACCCGTCGATTTGCTAATAGCAGCTAAAGGTTCTGTGACATTTGTAGCTTCGCCAAATAGTCCCTCGGGAACAGCGATATCTGTGGCAGATTTGGAGAAACTTGCTCAAGAATTATCTGGCATTCTGGTCATCGATGAAGCTTATGTAGATTTTGCCGAAAACAATGCTTTGGAGTTGACAAAAAACTACAGTAATGTTATAGTTTTGAGAACGCTTTCCAAAGGTTATTCGCTAGCAGGATTGAGATTGGGTTTTGCGATCGCAAATCCGGCACTGTTGGCTGAATTAAATAAAATCAAAGACAGCTACAATGTGGATGCTATAGCCTATGCGGTGGCGGCGGGGGCGATCGCAGATTCAGACCACAAAACAGCCAACGCCGACAAAATCAAGGCTTCCAGAGCAAAACTAGCCGTTAGTTTCCAGGACTTAGGCTTTGAAGTTTGGCGATCGCAAACCAACTTTTTGTTAGTCAGGCCGCCCAACGGCGATGCAGAAAGGATTTATCAAACACTCAAAGAACGGGGAATATTGATTCGATACTTCAATCAGCCGCGATTGGACGATAAATTGCGAATTAGTATAGGTACAGAAGAACAGAATCAAATATTACTTAAAACCTTGAAAGAAATCCTCTAGATAACCAGGTTCGTAGTGAGGACTTCAGTCCGCATCAGGTTCGTAGTGAGGACTTCAGTCCGCATCTATCGGAGGACTCGCATTCCTCACTACCAACCGTTTGATTATGGATAATTATTAGGATTGTCGATCGCCAATCCGGCAGACTGAGCAATATTCAGCAGTCTGTTGTCAGCCGAAACAAAAACCAGTTGAGTTTCCGACACCGAAATGAGAGTAGATTGAAACCGCAAAGCTGATGCTAACTGCACAGAATCATAAGCCCGCAGCGGATGCTGAATCACCAATTCGGTGGCTGTTTCTATCAAAGTTGGATTTATATCTATGACTCGGTATTCATTTTCAAAATCCTCCCTAACTTTTTGCACAATTAAATCAAAGCGCTCCGCAGACAAACTTCCATCCCGCAGACGGCGTGCAAAGGCGCTGTGTACCTCCACCCAAGTAATCTGGCTAATAACTAAATCGCTGTTGGTAGCAGGATCAGTAATCGATAAAATCCAGTCACTGCCTATTTCAGGCACATATCGTTTGACTAAAGCGCTAGTATCGAGAAAATAAGCATTTACCACGGGCCACGATCCTCGATAATGATTTCTGACAGAGGCTTACCTGGTAGCGGTTCCATTTTTTTCATCAATTCGCGCCACTGCTGCTCGCGTTTGATTAATTCGCCTCGATCGAGCTTATTCTGTTTTTTGGGAAAACGCACCAATCCTCGTACATCCATCAACTTAATCGCCTTTTCGCGATCGTCCTTCAATTCTTCCAGCGAAACATCAGCTACAATGTTAATTTGTACAGTTGCCCCATCTTGGAAAGACACGGAACTCAAGGGTCGAAAAACTCCGTTTTCGTAGACAGCAGTAATAGTTTCTGGCATAATTAGCCTCTTAATTAAATGCTTAGACTTATTGTACTTCTTTTATAGCTTGAAGTAGGGTGCGTCAGCTACGATTATTTTTGCTACAAACCCACAATCTCAAAACTGACACACCCGATCGCCAATGGTGCGTCAGAATCATACTTTCGGTGGTGATTTATCATCTCAAAACTGACGCACCCTACCACTAAAATCATCTTATACCAGTTTTTTATGAGGCTGCATAGAATTCCGATCCCCCCTAGCCCCCCTGGTTGTAGGGTGGGACAGGAAGCGCTCAAAGTCCCCCTTCTTAAGGGGGATTTAGGGGGATCGAGATATATGCAACTTCACATTAAATTGGTATTACTTCGTTGCCACCACAGCCAAATTCCAAGCCAACCGCTTCATCAAAGGCAACTTCTTCAAAAACCCATCCAACCCTTCCAAACGAGAATATTCCGGCTTCAATCTCTCTTGTTCGATAATAATCTTCTTCCAATAACGCTCATCATTCGGATGCACTTTTTCAATCAAATAAAAGCGTAAAAAAATCCACAACGATGTCAACCAAAACGTATCGTAAGCCGTCTCCGAAAACAAAGACTTGACAAGTTTGACAATATTAATGTCCAAAGGAGTTTCATCCTCAGTCCGCACCTCGGTCGCCATTCTGCGGTAAACATTAATCACTGGATTGTGCTTCATCGGGTCCCAAAAACAAGCTTTGCCGCCCGGTTTCAGGACGCGGTACATTTCGCGAATCGCTTTTTCTGGTTCCGGCAAATGGTGCAGCAAATTAGAAGCGTAAACAATATCAAAACTATTGTCAGGGAAATCCAGCGCCATGGCATTCACCGTACAACCTTCGATTGTTACGCCATTTATCTCTGCCAATTTCATGGCCACTTCCACCATGCCCTCAGAATAATCAGCCGCCACACAATGTGCACCTTTCTTCGCAAAATAAATGCTATTTTCTCCGGCGCCACAGCCTAAATCCAAGAGGCGTTTACCCGTGACATCGCCCATGTGCTGGACGATGAATCTATTTTCTGGGGCGGTGCAAGCTTCAAAGTAATCGTTGACACGGATGCCGTCAACATCGATTGTGGATGCCCAAGCATCGTGGAATTGTCGCTCTTTTTTTAAAGTTTCGTCTTGCATTTTTTTAATGTTTGTTGTTGGTAAAAAAAATGAAACCGCAGATGAACGCGGATTAACGCAGATTTATTGAGATTTATCTGCTTCGATGGGCGTTCGCCTGCGGTGTATTTTAGCAAGGATGGCTGAGAATCAATTTATCAGCGCTGTGCTTCGGCGACAACTTGATTTGCGATCGCAGTTGGCTGTTCGGAGGATTTTTCAGGATTAGGCTGCAATGACACGTACAGCCGATTTAAGGCGCTGATGTATGCTTCGGCGGAGGCGACGATGATGTCAGTATTGGCTGAGTGTCCAGAAAATACTTTCCCTTCGTGGCGCAAGCGAATTGTTACTTCGCCGATCGCATCTATGCCCGCTGTTACCGATTGTACAGAAAACTCGATCAACTCGTTTGGTACGTTTACCACGCGGTTAATCGCCCTGTAAATCGCATCTACAGGGCCGGTGCCGATCGCAGCATCGGTCAATTCTTCGCCCGCCGGATTCCGCACAGTAACCGTGGCTGTCGGCCGCGATTTGTCCCCGCAGGAAACCTGTACCAATTCTAACCGGAAAAGTTCGGGAGCTTGGTGGACTTCGTTATTGGCGATCGCCTCCAAATCCCAATCGGTAATCTCTTTTTTCTTGTCGGCTAAATCTTTAAACTTGACAAAAGCCTTATTTAGCTCATCATCTGCCATTTCAAAACCCAACTCTTTCAACCGAGTTTGAAATGCGTGGCGGCCGGATAATTTGCCCAAGATAATTTGATTTTCCGTTAAGCCGATCGACTCAGCGTCCATAATCTCGTATGTCAGCTTATTTTTCAGCACCCCGTCTTGGTGAATTCCCGACTCGTGGGCGAAAGCATTTGCTCCCACAATCGCCTTATTTGGCTGCACCAACATCCCAGTCAAATTGGAAACCAAGCGGGAAGTTTTGTAAATTTGGCGCGAGTCAATATTTGTCAGGGGTTCGTCAGAATCCGCAGGTCTTCCCAAGAACGGATTAAAATATTGGCGCCGCACGTAAAGCGCCATTACCAACTCTTCCAAAGCCGCATTTCCCGCCCGTTCCCCAATCCCGTTAATCGTGCATTCCAACTGTCTGGCGCCATTTTTTACAGCTTCCAAAAAGTTAGCAACCGCCAATCCTAAGTCATTGTGACCGTGAACCGAGATGATTGCCCGATCGATATTCGGCACATTTTCCTTAATTCCCCGAATCAAATCCCCATACTCGCTGGGAGTTGTGTAGCCCACAGTATCGGGAATATTCACAGTAGTCGCCCCGGCCTCGATCGCCCTTTCTAGAACCTGATACAAAAATTCGCGATCGGAACGACAAGCATCCTCCGGCGAAAACTCCACATCATCCACAAAAGACTTAGCATAATCCACCATTTCCGGCACAATTTCCAGAACCTCAGCCCGCGTCTTTTTCAGCTTATATTCCAAGTGAATATCAGACGTAGCCAGAAACGTATGAATTCGCGAATTTACCGCTGGTTTAATCGCCTCGGCTGCTGTTTTAATATCCGGCTTGCGCGCCCTTGCCAAACCGCAAATTGTCGGCCCATCTTCCGTCCCAACAGTCCGAGCTATTTTTTGGACAGCCTCAAAATCTCCCGTGCTAGTGAAAGGGAAACCTGCTTCAATCACATCCACGCCCAATCGCGCTAACTGACGGGCAATAGTTAGCTTTTCGTCCCCATTCAAAGATGCCCCCGGAGATTGTTCTCCGTCCCGCAAAGTCGTATCAAAAATAATAATCCGGTCTTGACTTGGTTGAGTTTTCATAGCTCTAAAAAAGTGTTGTCCTGATTTTTACTTGTCCCCTATTCTGGGCAATTAGTGCCAGTCACCAGTCTGGTGTTTCGCGCCCATAACGAATAATTAATAATCAATAACCCATAACGCCTGACTAATGACTGATGACCAATAACTAATGATTAATGAAATCGGACTGGTTCGGGTGTCAACTGTCAACTGTCAACTGTCAACTGTCAACTGACTAATAATCCATTTTCTCAATATGTTCCCGAATTTCATTTAGGTCTATATACCTATCAGTAGCATTTCGCAATTCTCTAGCAATCATTCCTTCGGTAGATACCACAGTAATGTGAGTATTTTTCGATCGCAATAGCTCGATCGCCCTCTCAAAATCCCCATCCCCGCTAAATAGCACAACTTGGTCGTACTGATCCACCGTATTAAACATATCAACCACAATTTCTATGTCTAAATTAGCCTTTTGAGAATATCGGCCCGAAGCATCATCGTAATATTCCTTAAGAATCTTAGTGCGAACCGTGTAACCCAGACTGATCAAAGCATCTCGAAATCCCCTTTGATCTTGGGGGTCTTTCAAACCCGTATACCAGAAAGCATTGATCAAGATGACATTTGGCTGCGAAGTTTTGAAATATTCGAGCACCCTGCGTGGATCAAAAAACCAGCCGTTCTTTTGTTGAGCGTAGAACATATTGTTCCCGTCCACAAAAATAGAAAGGCGGTTCATTAAGTTTGTCATAGAACTTAGACCTAATAATTGTAGAAAGAAGTTAATCTAAATATCACATTTTAGCAATATGGAGCTAACTGAGGCAATAGATTAAACTTCAGAAAACTCCATCCCCCCAGTATTTCATATTTTTGCCTCTACCGCCAGAGGGCTCTTTTAGGGGTGCTTGGATTCGATCGACCAACCTTCAAAAACCCGACTCTCAGTAACTCGGTAGAGGCTGTGGTTTGAACCTCCCCAGGGCTAAAGCGACGGGGATTCGGGCCCACCCAAAAGGGCGACAGTGGGACATTCAAATATCCCTCTAGACCCTCAAGCTTGTGGC
>NZ_JAEQDD010000066.1:0-44957 GCF_020737885.1 Microcoleus sp. PH2017_34_RAT_O_A
ATGCCAAAAAGAATGACCACTTTTGAGGTGCCAAGGTTTTCTTTTGTATGCTGAGTCCACGTTTGTCCAATTAATTGGCGATTAGAGGCGTAGCGATCGTCGCAGGAGTCAGCTATCCTGCCTTTGTATTTTTTCCAGGAATGTACGGGCGAAGCAAGCGCGGAGGGAGTGCCCCGTCGGTGTCTTCGGGTCGGACATTTCCCGGCAGGACGAAAGATGAAACCAAAACATTTTAATCTAAGAAAGTAAGCGCCCTAACCTCGTGATAGGTCAAGGCAAAAAGTAAACAAAGCAAAAATACCTAATTTTACCTGCATGAGAAGGCAAGGTTAGTCTGGGTAAATGCTGCAACGATTTAGATAGGGAGCGAAGGAGTCTAATGACTGTAAAAGCAAGTGGTGGAAGCTCAGTTGCCCGTCCGCAACTATATCAAACTGTACCAGTCGCAACGATTTCGCAAGCTGAACAGCAAGACCGCTTCCTACAGCGGGGCGAACTGAGCGAACTGGCAAGTTATTTCAGTTCCGGTGCTCTTCGGATCGCGATTTCTGAGACGCTGACCAGAAACTCGGAACTCATAGTATCCCGCGCAGCCAACCGGATTTTTGTCGGCGGTTCCCCGCTGGCATTTTTGGAAAGACCAGCAGAACCTGTGATGGCTATGGCTGGCGCAACTCGCGGCGGCTCGGTAAATGTCTCTGAAGGCATGAAACTGGGAACTGTTACTTACGTTGAAGGTCGCGCAGGTGGCGGCGGCGGTAACGGCAAAGGCTCAGGTGGCGGCGGATTCTTGGGCTTGGGAAATCTGTTTTCGACTAACGGCGGCGGTGGCGGCCCAATTCCAGCAGGATTCCAGCCGATTAATGTCTCGCGCTACGGCCCGAGCAACATGACCAAATCTCTGCGGGATTTGAGCTGGTTTTTGCGTTACATTACCTACGCGATCGTTGCTGGCGACCCGAACATTATTTCGGTGAATGTGCGCGGATTGCGGGAAATTATCGAAAATGCCTGCTCGTCGGCGGCGACAATTGTGGCAATGCAGGAAATGAAGGCTGCATCCTTGAACTATTTCAAGAATGATGAGGCCGCACGCACGATCGTCGCACAGTATTTTGATGTAGCAATTACCGAATTCAAAGCTCCCACACCTTCGGCTAAGGTGCGTCAGCGCGAAAGCAACGACCAGCAAGGGCTGCAACTGCCTCAAATCTACTTCAACGCAGCGGAAAATCGGGCGAAATTCGTCATGAAGACGGGTCTGTCGTCGGCTGAAAAGATTGAAGTAATCAAAGCAGCTTACCGCCAAGTTTTTGAGCGCGACATTACCCGCGCCTACAGCCAAAGCATTTCTGACCTGGAATCTAAGGTCAAAAACGGCGAAATCTCCATGAAAGAGTTTATCCGCCGCCTTGGTAAATCTCCTCTGTACCGCCAGCAATTCTACGAACCGTTTGTCAACAGTCGCGCTGTAGAACTGGCGGCCCGCCACTTCCTCGGCCGCGGTTTGAGCTCGCGGGAAGAATTTAGCAAGTATTTTGCGATCGTCACCAAAGGCGGCCTGGCAGCCCTCGTAGACGCGATGGTTTATTCTCAGGAATATTCCGACTACTTCGGCGAAGAAACAGTCCCTTACCTGCGCGGTTTGGGCCAGGAAGCTCAGGAATGTCGCAACTGGGGCCCGCAAATTGATTTGTTCAATTTCAGCGCTCCTTTCCGCAAGGTTCCTCAGTTCATCACCTTGTTCGCAGGCTACACTCAGCCTCTACCAGATCAGCACGTTTACGGTATTGGTAACGATCCGCTGGAAATTCAGTTCGGTGCGATTTTCCCGAAAGAAACTCGTAACCCTAAGAACCGTCCAGCTCCCTTTGGCAAAGACACTCGCCGGATCTTGATCCGTCAAGGTGCGGGGATTGACAATCAATTGAGCAACCCAGCGGCTCGCGGTGCGGCTCCTGGTTCTCTGGGCCCCAAGGTCTTTAAACTAGACCAGTTACCCAGCAACTATGTGGCTTCCAAGAAAACCGCTCGCGGTGCCTCCAGCAGCTACAGCAATGCTTCCAGTGTCAAATATACCGAAAGTTCGACTCAAGCGGTGATTCGGGCTGCTTACCTGCAAGTGTTTGGTCGCGATGTGTTCGACGGCCAGCGCCAAAAGGTGGCGGAAATTAAGCTGGAAAACGGCGACATCCCGATGCGCGAGTTTATTCGGATGTTGGCGAAATCCGATGTGTTCCGCAATATGTACTGGAGCAAGCTTTATGTTTGTAAGGCGATCGAGTATATTCACCGCCGACTCCTGGGACGCCCTACTTACGGCCGCCAGGAAATGAACGCTTACTTTGACATTTGTGCCAAGAAGGGTTTCTACGCGCTGGTCGATAGCATCATGGACAGCATGGAGTACAACGAAGCTTTCGGGGAAGATACAGTCCCCTACGAGCGCTATGTGACTCCGGCTGGTTTGTCGATGCGGACGATGCGATCGGGTTCCTTTGGTGAGAAAAAGGCCAACGTTGAGCCGACTCCTGAAACACCTCGGTTTATCGAATTGGGTACTGCGATCGATGGCGGAGATCTTCAGTTGCAAACTCGGATTGCTCAAGGTGTGAGCAAGCGCCGCGAGCAAACTAAGGTGTTCAAACTGACAACAACTTCGGATAAGGTAGCTTTGAAAACTTTAATTCAAGCTGTTTACCGTCAAATTTTTGAGCGTGATATCAACTCGTATGTTGTGAAGAATGAATTCACGGCGTTGGAAAGCAAACTTGGCAACAATGAAATCAATCTCAAGGAGTTCATTGAGTGTTTAGGTTGTTCGCCGCTGTACGTGAAACAGTTCTATGCACCTTATCCAAATACTAAGGTGATTGAGTTGGGTACGAAGCACTTCTTGGGCCGTGCTCCTCTGAATCAAGCGGAGATTCGGACTTATAACCAAATCTTGGCAAGTAAAGGGATTAAGGGCTTTATCAATGCGATGTTGCTGACTGTTGAATATGCTGAGGCTTTTGGTGAGGATACTGTTCCTTATCGTCGCTTCCCAACTCTACCGGCTGCTAATTTCCCGAATACTGAAAGGCTGTACAACCAGTTGACTAAGCAGAATTCTGATGTTGTGGTTCCGAGTTTTGAGCCTGCGACTGTTACTGACAGAAGTTAGATTAATTTGAGTTTTTGGATGTTAAATTACTGGTAATTTAACATCTAAAATTAGTTGAAGGGCTGGTAACTATACCAGCCCTTTTTTGGGATAATTTGGAGTTTTTTTACCGCAGAGGGCGCAGAGAGCGCAGAGTGAGGAAAGGAAGAGTGTGCTGCGAGTTGTTTGCTTCATCAAGTGTTCCTCGACGTGAAAGTGTCAATTATAATGGATAGAATAAATTGGTATAAAAATTGGGTTCTATAATATAAATTATGTGAATGCGCCCCGGTGAGTGAGGACACACTCAACCGAGACGACTTCTCCAAAGTCCGACTATCCGAACTAGGAGTAACTTAATTATGCCAAAACCCAGATACGACGAGGAAAAAGATGAAACCCGCCATGCGGCAGCGAATGAAGAATGCTGCGAGGATATGGCAGATAATTACGGGTGGACGCTGAAGCAGGCAGAGCTAGTCGCAACTGATGTTTTACCTGTTGATTGCGTTTTCGATGGCTACTGCGAGTTTCCACCCTCTCGCATGGATTTAACGCAAGGCGACTATTTCAAGGAGGACAAAGAAGATGCGTAAACTGATTCTGTTCAAAGCGGATAAAGGTGAAATTGAAAAGTATCGTCAGAAAACTGAGACACAAATCGGAAAGTCATTTTACCGCATTGCAAATGTGGATTCAGTACCTTCTTTAACTAACACCATTGCCGAACACTACGACTCTAGTGGCAAACCTGCTCCTGCGATCGGACACCGACTGACGGAAACAGTGCCAGAAAACCGGGACTCCTTTCGAGATAGTGGCTGGGAAGTTGTGCGGGTGGAAGAATACACCCCTGAAATCCCGCCTCCCTATGGTGCAGGATTTGATACAATTTGCATTTGCTACTGCGCCTATAAGCCTTTAGCACCTGAAAATGTCTGGATGAAAAAGGCTCATCGCTTTGCTCCATCCCTAGATTCCTTTGGTGGTGATGAAAAGGCTTATCAGGAGTGGCTAGCTACTCAGTCGGAGGACGTGCAGGCTGAATCGAAATCGGCAATGGAGTGGCTCAAGACTCAAGAAAAACAGCATTAAAACCAAGCTCGCAGGTCGCGTATTGCCGCAATTTCATCTTCTTTTGCCTGTTCTAGAAAAGCAATTAGCCTTTCTTTCGGCACTTGAGGAAAGGTAGGACTCGATTCAACCTCCATATACTCGCCCTCGTGCAATTGATAAATTCGCCACACTTTGCCATTGAACCGCCAAAACTCCGGTACACCAATAGCAGCGTAGAATTTGTTTTTCTCAATATCAGTATGAGTAATATCTACTTCTACCACTAAATCAGGCGGAGGATCTTTGGTAAAATCAACATTTCGGCCTTTGACGAGGGGTTGATTTTGAATATAGTAGGCATTATCTGGTTCGGCTCCCTTTTTCAGAAAAGGATAGTTCATAGTTGTTGAACCCATCGTTTTCATCCGCATCCCCATGAGTTCAATCAGCGTCCGAATAAAACACTCGATTAATCGACTTGAAAATTCGTGTTCTTCTAAGGGCATGGTGATTTCTAGAATCCCGTTGTCATAGATCAAATGACAGCCTCGTGACTGGGGTAAGGCATTGAGAATTTGTAGATAACCGTCCCAAGATAACCCCCAAATTACGACGCGCTGTTCGCCAATAGGTTTTTGCAGTTCTGCTGTAGCTTCTGGTGCAGATGTTACCACAAGTGACCTCCAAGTGGAATTGATATTGATGGTTTACTCTAAGGCTAACTTAGTTTACATTGATTTGGCAAATTTCTAACATCCGTTTGACTTTTGGCAACTGTCTTTCCGATTTCCGAAAAGCCAGCCAAATCCGATTGGTAACAGCCTGTGTAGGTTTAAGCACAAGTGTCAAACGATTTTCTGTCACCCAATCTGCACACAAGTAATCGGGAAGCACGCTAAAGCCAAATCCGCATTCAACGGCTTGTCTAATTGCTCTTAAATCGGGAATAATTAGTTTGGGTTGAACATCGATTCTTTTGCCAAACACGACGCGCCAAAAGCGGCGGGCGATCGGTAATTCTTCGCTGTAAGCAATCCAAGGTTGAGTTAATAGCCATTGAGAAAGTGGGTTTAAATCTGCTTGACTGATTCCTTCAGCAATCGGAATCGCCATATTTGGCGGCCCGACTAGCCAGAAGTTTTCCTCGAATAGTAGTTCATATTCAATGTCAGACAAGGTAATTTTTTGGGTAGCAATTACGATGTCTAGTTTTCCGGCTTTGAGTTGTTGGATCAACTCCGATGTTAGTCCAAATTGGATTGTGTAAAAAGTGTGATCGTCTTGGGGTAATTGACTGAGGATGCGATCGGTAAAAAATTCTTGTGGTGTACCGATTCTGATGGTTTGTGGTGTTTCGGCGCTGGAGTTTTTGTGGGGAATTGATTCGAGTTTCTCGATCGCACTTGCAACTTGACTATACAGTCTTTTTCCCGCATCCGTCGGCACCATCCGTCTCGGAGTTCTTTGAAACAACGGATTTCCCAAAGCTGACTCTAGGGCTGCGACGTGTTGGCTGACAGCCGGTTGCGTCAGATGGAGAACTTGGGCCGCCCCGGATACGGTTCCGACGCGGTAAACCTCGATAAAGCTGCGATACCACTCAAAGCTAATCATAAATAAGGCAGTTCGGCAATGGATTTTAGGAACGGGCAAGATGCCCATTCCACAAGAAATGCACTTTTTGTGGAACAGGCCGGAAAGCCTGTTGCTAAGCCCCCACAAGAAATGCACTCTTTGTGGAACAGGCCGGAAAGCCTGTTGCTGACAATGGTGAAATATCTCAGATTTAACGGATGTTAGGAAGTTCGGCATTGGGATTTGGTATAACTAGATTTATAGTTACACGAAACTTTCATAATTTGTATTTTAGATGAATTCGACCTAGGATAAAAACAACGAGCACAAAGACACCCACAACAGGAATCGAATATGACTAGCCAAAAAGTTCTGATTGTTTTAACCAGCCACGATACTCTTGGTGACACTGGTAAAGAAACTGGTTTCTATCTCCCAGAAGTAACCCATCCCTTGGACGCATTTACTAAAGCCGGATTAATGGTAGATTTTGTCAGTCCAAAAGGCGGCAAAGCTCCAATGGTTGGGATTGATTTGGAAGACCCGCTAAATAAGGCTTTTTTAGACGATTCCGAGCAGGTTTTGCGAGTCGAAAATACTCTGAATCCTGCACAAATTAAACCCGCAGAATATGCTGCTATTTTCTATGCTGGCGGACATGGAACCATGTGGGATTTTGCTGATAACCAGGAACTCGCTGAGATTGCGGCTGCTATTTATGAAGCAGGCGGAATTGTCGGTGCTGTCTGTCACGGGCCTGCGGCGTTAGTCAATATTAAGCTGTCTGACGGTACATACCTGGTTGCTGACAAGACTGTGGCTGCTTTTACGAATGAAGAGGAAGCCGCTGTGGGATTGACTGATATCGTGCCGTTTTTGCTGGAGTCAACATTAATCGAACGCGGGGCGAAGTTTACCAAGGTTGCTAATTTTCAAGTCTGTGTGGTGGCGAGCGATCGACTCGTCACAGGTCAAAATCCCGCTTCCGCCGCAGGTGTAGGCAAACGAATGGTAGAATTAATTAATGCAACATAGCACTTTGAAATCTGGTGAATCGGTACACCCAACAGTTTCGGCAAATTAATCTGGCTCGGTGAGAAATCTGTTATGCGATTCGCTGATGCAATTAGATTTGAGGTTGGAGATTCCCGCCAATCTTAACTGGATAATCCATCGGGGCGAGTGCAAGTGCTCGCCCTTTCTGCATTCGGTTAACCCTACTCAAATACCCAATTTTACTGGAGAACATTACCGCCCACAGTTCGTCTTTGATTTTAGCAGACAAATTCGCGATCGCCTGTGTCAGATGCTGTTCGGCAAATTCTCCGCAATCAATCTGTTAGTTGTGATGACTTGAGTCCTCTGATTTTGGAGAGAACTCAAGTCCTCACGCTCGAAGCAATCAAGTTATTACTGACTTTTGTTCATTCCGTGACTGCAAAAAATAAGTGGGATTTGTGATTGCGGATTCCGATCTACATTTAGATATTGAAAGACCAATAAAACATCAAAACAACTAGCAATTTGTGCGGAGCGGTCAAATTGCTCAATGAAGAAGCTCTTAGGGCATAATATTATAAAACAGAGAACAGGGTATGGAACTAAATTTACAGAAATTTTATACGGCCTGCAATCCCAGCTACACCCTGGCAGTAGCAAATCAAGAAGACCGACAATACTATATCGATTTTTCGTCAGTGCGGGGCGGCACAATCGTAGAACAATTGGAGCGCACCATCAGCCGTCTCTCGCCCGATGTACCTACCTGTCAATTATTTACCGGTCACATCGGCTCGGGGAAATCCACAGAATTGCTGCGGCTGCAAGCTCAATTGCAGGAGCAAGGTTTTCATGTGGTTTATTTTGAGTCGAGTAAAGATTTAGACATGGCTGATGTCGATATCACTGACATTTTGTTGAGCGTGGCGCGTCAGGTGAGCGAAAGCATTGAGAAAATGAAAATCAAGCTGCAACCGACGGGTTTTAAAGCTTTGCTCAAGGGCGTTGCTGATGTTTTTCAAACTCAAATAGATCTGAAAGCGGGAGCTTCTGTCCCCGGTTTGGGTGAGGTAAATGCTAGCACGGATGGAGAGTTTTCTTTGTCTTTGGGTATTGGCAAAATTACTGCTAAGGCGAAGGATGCTCCGAATTTGCGATCGGAGTTGAGGCAATATTTGGAGCCGCGGACTAATGTAATTTTAGATGCGCTCAATAAGGAGTTGCTGGAACCGGCTAATCAAGAACTCAAGCGCCAAGGTAAACAGGGACTTGTGGTAATTATCGACAATCTCGATCGCATACACCTGTGCGCGAAACCAACGGGGCGGATGCAGCCGGAATATCTGTTTGTCGATCGCGGGGAGCAGTTGGCAAGACTGAACTGTCATGTCGTGTATACAATTCCTTTGGTGCTGATTTTCTCTAACGACTTGGGTCAGCTTAGCAATCGCTTCGGGGTAGATCCAAAGGTTTTGCCGATGGTGCCGGTGCAATTGAATGACGCTTCTGAGTGTGCAGAGGGTGTCGAATTGCTGCGACAGATGGTTCTGGCGCGCGCTTTTCCAACAGTGGAGGCGTCGCAGCGCTATGCTTTGGTTGGCAAAATTTTCGATTCTGCCGAAACTCTCGATCGCCTCTGTCGAGTTAGCGGGGGTCATGTTCGCAATTTGTTACAACTACTCTATAGCTGTCTGCAAAAACAAGACCCTCCTGTGTCGCGGGAAACTTTGGAAAATGTGATTGTCCAACGCCGTCACCAGCTTACTTTGGCGATCGAACCTGATGAGTGGCAATTACTCCGCCAAGTATCTGCTACCAAAACAGTGAATGGTGAAACTAAATACCAAATTTTGCTCCGCAGTCTTTGGGTATTTGAGTACCGTTACGGCGAGGATTACTGGTTTGATGTCAATCCGATTTTGGCTGACGCAAAGGAGTTTTTGATTGATAGTTGATTAATGTTATTGGTTATTTGTTATTGGTTATTCGTTATTAGCGTCCCTAAGCGTAGTAACCCTTCGACCCTTCGACTCCGCTCAGAGCGCCGCAAGTAACAAGTAACAAATAACAAATAACAAATAACAAATAACAAGTAACAAATAACAAATAACAAATAACAAAAATGATTAAAGGCACTACTAAACTGCTCGGAGTAATTGGTCATCCGATCGCACATTCTCTGTCCCCGGTGATGCACAATGCTGCCATTTCTCACTTGGGTGTCGATTTTGTTTACCTGCCGTTTCCGGTAAAACCAGAGGATTTAAAGGCTGCGCTGGCAGGATTTGCCGCGATCGACCTTCGGGGATTTAGCATCACGATTCCTCACAAACAGGCAATCTTACCGCTGCTGGCGGAGGTTTCTCCCATTGCTAGGGCGATCGGCGCAGTCAACACTGTCTACCGCACTGACAAAGGTTGGTGCGGCACAAATACCGACGTAGAAGGCTTTCTCGCGCCGTTGCTAACCCTTCCAACCCCCCCTTGCCAAGAGCCAAATTCACCCCCCCCAACCCCCCCTTGCCAAGGGGGGGAGCAAGAGGCAAGCTATATCTTAGAAATTAGCAATAGGGTTGTCGAATCCTGTCCGCCCCCTTACCAAGAGGGAGCTTTGGAATCCTGTCCCCCCCCTTACCAAGGGGGGGCTAGGGGGGGTTCCGATTGGAGTCAGAAAGTAGCGGTAATTTTGGGGAATGGCGGGGCGGCGAGGGCTGTTGTGGCTGGATGCGCTCAATTGGGATTTGCAGAGATTCACGTTGTCGGGCGCAGCGCCCCCAATTTAGCGGAATTTCAACAGAGTTGGGTTAATTCTCCGATGCCGATGCAGAATTTGCAGGTACATACTTGGGATAATTTGTCAATGTTGATTTCGCAGGCCGATTTGCTGGTGAATACAACTCCTGTGGGGATGCACCCGCACGGGGAAAAGTCGCCGGTTGCTGCTGCTGCGCTCGATCGAATTTCCGCAGGTGCGATCGTTTACGATCTGATTTACACCCCGAATCCTACTCAGTTGCTCAAAGATGCACAGCTTCGCGGTGCAATACCGATTGACGGACTAGAAATGCTAGTTCAACAAGGAGCAGCAGCCTTGAAAATTTGGCTGGACACAGAATATGTCCCTGTGGATGTAATGCGCCAAGCCTTGCGCCAGCATTTAGGTTTAGACTAATGCCGTCTCCTCCTGGAGCCGGACACGGCAGTGCCGTTTCCCGGAGGAGGTTAAGAATTTGACCTTGAATTCGCGCTAAGCTGAGTAAAATATATTTACGCTGCAATTGTTATGAAATTTCGAGCTATCAGTCTTCTTTTTGCCACTTGGGCGATCGCAATTTTGAGTTTGGTATTCACTCCACCAGCTTGGGCTACCACACAGATTAAACTTTCCGATCTTTCCTATCACGAATGTCCCGCAGAAATGGCAGAAGGAACAGTCACCAGCGGCAGTTCTATGGAAGCTAATTGCTTTTTGATTACTGGGAAAGCTGAAAATACTAGCGGCAAACCTGTTTTTGATGCTGATATTTTCGGTCGTATTTATGATGCAGATGAAAATCCAGTGATGCAAAACCGGACTCGCTTAGGTTCTATCGAAGAAGTTCCTCCCGGAATTAGCGATTTTCAGCTCAGAATTTCGGTTGCAGCCAATCAACGAACACCTTTGCAGCTCAAGCAGTTTAAAGCTACAGGTTTTACTGGCGTGGTTCGCCGTTAGTGAAACTATAGCCTTTCGAGCGAAATATGAGGTGCTCATGGGCATAGGGCATAGGGCATAGGGCATAGGGCATAGGGCATACCTCACTTTTTCGAGAACGGCTATAAATGTAAATTCCCCCTATAAGGGGGAAGTTTTAAACCCTATTTTTCTGATAACTAAAAAGCGGTTTGCAAGCTGCCCAAAAGACCGATCAGAAATTGCGAGCCAAACTGAAGTACAAAAAACGCAATCATTGGAGAAAAGTCAATACCTCCCAAGGGGGGAATAATTGAGCGGAAGAGATTGAGGTAAGGATCTGTTAACTGACTCAAAATCGAAAACGGGGGGTCGTACCAATTGATGTTGGGGAACCAGCTTAACAGTACCCTAATAATCATCAGGACTAGATAGATTTGCAGAAATGTCGCTAGCGTGTTTGCCAAAAGGCCTATTGAATAACTCATAAATTTTGGTTGTCGTTTGAGTAAAGTTTACAGACACTTTAACTTTGAGTTTAGCATAGCTGCGGAAGAGGGAAGGCACTGAGGGTAGAGGCTGAGCAATTTTGTGGTTCCTTTTTACTTTTGCCTTGGTTTTTAATGGGAAAGTTGAACAGAGAAATGTGCGACAGTTGGTCGATCGCCCGCATTCTACTCCCCGACTGCTCTAAAATCTTCAATCTTATTCAGGAGTCAGGGGCGATCGAACCCTCGCTGTTGTGGGCTGGCGCGTTCCCGTTGACATCGCCGAGTTGCAGCCGCACGTCATCAATTGCCTGATTTAGCTGGGCAATTTTATCTTCCAAACTCAGCCTTGCTACTTCCATCCCTTCGGCTTCGAGTTGGCTGGCTTTCCTCTGGCGCATCTTTCTGGTCTTGGCATCGGAAGGATCGCTCAGCAAAGCTTCAGCAGCGCGCCTCGACAGCACCGCACCCAAAACTGCCCCCACCAAGCCCCCAACTGCGGCTCCCGCAATAAATCCGCCTGTAAAACCCTCTCGATTGCTCATGGCTCAACTCAACTGCGCGATATTTCCTTGATTTGTCTATTTTTACACTCTCTGGAGCGATCGACCTGGAGAGGATTTTAGATTTTAGGTTTGAGATTTTAGGTTTGAGATTGAAATACGATCTCGAAAAATGCTTCGGAAGCACAAAGCCCACAGGGACATCAAGTCGGTTAATTGTCGGGTAAGGCGATCGTTCCAACTTCAGAGTTGAAGCGAATCATCTCCAAAGATCGATCGCCATACATATCTTCAATGTGCTCCAAACAGCAGTCGATCGCAAAATCGTTCAACTCAGCAGGCTCAATCCCGTACATATCCTGAAACACTTCCTCGTCTACCCGACAAAAGCGCGGGCGATCGGCATAAATTCCGCATTCCCTCGTTTCTTTGTCAAAGTTTATACACCAACCGTCATCTCCCACTAAGCTCAAGTAGAGCGCCAATTGCTCGGTAGATAAATACTCGTCCAGGTCAGGGCGCTCTGTTGGTTCTAGGTAACAACAAGCACCGCACTGCTTTACGCAACGCCAAGTAGCCATAATTTGATTTTAGATTTTAGATTTTAGATTTTAGATTTGGAGCATTATCTGGAAAATGCCCAACTTTAAGAGAGATTAAAGCCTTTCAAGTATACCAAGTGCCAGCGCCGCAGAAGGAGTTCGCGAAAAGACGGTTCGATTTTTGATTGCGAACACTCTCCGGTAAAGGCATCCAGCCCTGGTTCCTGTACGGATGACTGTTTTATGCTTGGGGCTGGCTCTTTTTTGGCTGTGAGCTTTATCAAAATCTACAAGTACATCACTTGTCAAGTATGATGTACCTGATGGTAAATTGAAGCCTCGGTAGACAGTCGCGGATAATGTTGATATGTATAGACAACCGCGCGATATGGCTACCAAGCGACCAAGAACTACCATCAGCTTTGACTTTGACGAGTACAAGGAGTTAAAAATTTGGGCTGATTCTGAATTTCGTTCCATTCCTCAACTGGTTCTTGTCTTGGTCAAGAAAGCCTTGATAGAGAGGAATAAACGATCGTCAGATCCAGCCAGCGCACCTCCGAGTGAACCTGATAGCTCCGGACTCACATAAACCAAACCCCCGCCAACTACCAAAGCTAAGCGGGGCAAGGAAAGTAAGGAAGCTGGCTAATATCTAGTATAAATCTAGCAAAGGAGGAACAACACCATGATCCAAGCCCAAACAATCCCCAAAACAGTCACTTTTGATGAGTTCGCAGCCTGGTATCCAGAGAACTCAGTTCACCGCTACGAACTACACAATGGAGTAATTGTCGAAATGCCTCTAGGAACTGGCCGCCATTCCGGTGTTACAGGTTTTATCAGCTTAAAAGTAGGAGTTGAAATTGACCGACGCGAATTACCTTACTGCATCCCTGGTGACTGCCTGCTTAAACCCACTCGCGATGAGGCTGGTTATCAGCCCGATGTAATTGTCCTAGATCAAGCATCTCTGGCAAAGGAACCGCGCTGGGAAAGGGAGTCCATCATCACGATGGGGTCTTCGATCCGACTGGCTGTAGAGGTCGTCAGCACGAACTGGCGAGATGATTACCATTTCAAATTTGCTGATTACGAAGAAATTGGCATCCCTGAATACTGGATTGTGGACTATTTGGGTTTAGGTGGCCGCAAGTTCATTGGGAATCCCAAACAACCCACCCTTTCAGTTTGCCAGTTAGTAGATGGGGAGTATCAGGTAAAGCAGTTTCGGGGCGATGACACTGTTGAATCGCTGGCTTTCCCAGAATTGAGGTTGACTGCCGAGTTGATTTTTCGGGCAGGTTTGCCTCCAAGCAGCCCCATGGATGAACCGGACTAATTACGATCGCCCAAACTCAGGGTTTTTTAGCCGAATTTGCGATCGCCCGCAGGTCGATCGTTCTTTACATTTTGTTGAATTTTGTAAACTTCCTTAAAAAAGAGGGCCGATCGCCCGGTAAAATCAGAAGCGGATTTTCTCATCAATCTAGACTTACTCACTACAGTCAGGAGGACACATGGACTTTATAACGGATCTTTTTAACGGCGGAGGCCCTGTAAACTTGCAACTTATTGTTCAGGTAGCTTTACTGGCAGCAGTCGTGCTTTCTGGCCCGATCGTGATTTTTCTGTTGGCAGCTAAAGGCGGCGACCTGTAATTATACCACGGCTGGCGATCGATAGTTGAGAGTTTTGCATAATTTAAAATTCAAAATTCCCAAAGCTCGATCGCCACTCAAGTCAATTTGAGATTTTAGATTGTAAATTAGACTTCTTGCAAAAATAGTTAGGACGGGCTAGAAGCCCATCCCACAAAAATCTTTTTTCTTGTGGGATGGGCTTCTAGCCCGTCCCAAAATTTGATTGACGTTGAATTTTGGTCTCAAATTGTCGATTCGATCCTAACCTTCGTGTTGGGGGCTTGTACCTGTTTTTGTGCGGGCGAATTTTCCCTAAATTTCACCCCGATGAATTAGGTTTACCAGAAAGAATTGGTTGAAAGCCGGAACACGAGTGAGGGAGAAATTAAAATAAGACTATTCATTGCTTCAATCCTCGGACTGACCGGAAGAGGTAGCTGTCAACTGTCAACTGTCAACTGTCAACTGAAGATCAAATACCGAGGGCGTGTTTAGCCGTTTGAATCAAATTCTCGAAAAAAGGTAGAGATACATCGACTTCCCTAGCATCCTGGCGGGAGTTACCCAACAAACCCATGCTTTGTCCAGGTTCAACAACCAAAACTTGCCCTTGAGAATTGCGAATTCTCAATTCCTCTTGAGAACCGGCGGGAGACAGACTACAAGAATAAGTGCGATCGCAATAATCAAACTCAACTTTTCCAAACACCGACGGCCTCGAACTAGCAGCACTGGCCACTAAGCGGACACCCAACAATTCCAACTCAACCGAAGTCTTGCCATTAAAACTATTTTCCCGCAAGCGGTACGCAATATCAACCCGCCGAGGCAACGGAAAATATTCACCCCAACGCCACGCAATCCCCTTCAAACTAGCCGAACCTTTTTCATCTTGAGTTGCAGTTAGTTTAACATGACCTCCCTTACCAACAATTTTTTGTTCAGTAATACAAACATTAGGCGTCCAAAATACAGGAGCCTTATTTTCAATCCCGCAAGGTTCTAGAGCATCAATTTGTCGGTAAAGGTCAAGATTAATCTCAGCCAAATCCGCTCGCACATCTACTGAAACCAACGGCTTGAGGTGTTCCGGCTGCAAACATTGATTCGCAAAAATTGACAGTTGCTTGCGGAATTGTTCAAGATTCTTGGCAGGCATCGAAAAACCCCCAGCCGCCTTATGTCCGCCAAATTTAGTTAATAAATCCGCGCAAAAATTCAGCCCGTCAAATACATTAAATTCAGGAATTCCCCTCGCCGAACCCCGGATGATATTACCCGTTTCGCCACCCTCATCCTCAAAAGTACCGATAAAAACGGGTACGCCGTAACGTTCGAGCAACCGAGATGCTACAATCCCAATCACCCCGTGGTGCCAACCGGGCTGCACGACAACTAAAACTCGTTCCTGCTGTAAATTGAGCGCACTTTTCTCGCACCAAGCAATCGCTTCCTGCTCAATTTCCTGACACAACTCCTGACGGCGCTGATTTATTTGTTCGCACTGCATCGCGTTTTTGAGTGCCAATTCGCGATCGTCCGTTGTGAGCAACTCTATCACAATTTGAGGGTCAGCCAGCCGCCCCACAGCATTAATCCGCGGGCCCAGCCGAAAACCAATATCTTCAGGCTTTAAGGTATTGTTAGCTTGAGTTTTTGAATTAAAAAGAGGTAAATTTTCCGCACTTGCAGGCTGCACTCCCGCCACCTGAATCAAAGCTTGAACTCCGGCTAATTGCGAGTGAGGCAAAAGTCGCAAACCCCGCTTTACCCAGCGGCGGTTAACTCCTGTCAGAGGCGCCAAATCTGCAATAGTTCCCAAGGTAAATAATTCCAGCAGCGGATTCACCAACCCGCCAACTTTCTTCAAATCTTGAGCCAAAGTAATCGCCAAAACATAGGCAACGCCTACTCCAGCCAAACCGCGATAGGGCGAAGATTCCGCAATTAATTTTGGGTTGAGAATAGCATCAGCCGGGGGCAGTTTTGGCGGCAAATCGTGGTGGTCTGTAATAATAACTTTTACACCGAGTTCTCGCGCTCTGGCAACTGGGCCATAGGCTGCAATCCCGTTGTCTACCGTCAGAATCAGAGCCACACCTTCGGCATGAAATTCTTCTACAATGCGATCGTTAATCCCGTAACCTTCGTGCATCCGGCTGGGAATCGCATAATCAACATTCGCGCCCAAAGCCCTCAGAGCTCGCAGCAACAAAGCCGTGCTCGTCATCCCGTCAGCATCGTAGTCGCCGCAAATCGCAATTTTCTGACCTGTTGAAATCGCCTCCCGCAACAATTTGACACTCGCAGCCAAATCGGGAAATTCATCCAGTGGCGCCGGCAAAACCAGAGATTCCGGTTCGATAAACCCTTGCACTTCTTCGAGAGAATCGATACCGCGATTAATAAGTACCTGTGCTAGCAAGCATGACAAACCGATTTCATTGGCAAACTGTTCGGCTTGCTGTGGTTGAGGCGAATAAATTTGCCACCGTTGGTTCGGCAATCGGGGAGAATGCGGGGGTACAGATGTCGGTAGCTCTGGCACGGAAGCTGAGGTCTAAAGATACATAACCAATCTTACCTAATTAAGTGTCTAATGAAATCAATATTAGATTGGCGATCGATCGCAAAGATGAGTTTTTTCGGTAAAATCCGAAGGTTGTGCGGATAAAAGCAGCGTGGTGAACAGTTGACAGTTGACAGTTGACAGTTGACAGCGAAGTGATAATAACGGAGATTTAAACTCGGTTCTTATCACAATCTGCCGACCTGAGTAAGGGCTTCAAACCCTTGCTATTCGGTGAAAGTGCGATCGCATCTGAAAACAATGTCTAGCAGGCATTTGTCACGCCCATACAGTCCCCAGTGCTGGATTTTATTTTAACAGGAGATTGTGATGATTACAGAAAAGCGGCCCTGGTTTAAAGTTGCCTTCCAGTTTCAAGGGTCGATCATTTTTTTCATTTGGCGCCGCGTCATGCTGTGCGCTAGTTTTGGGTTGTTGATTTCGGTACTGTACTTTTTTAACTTCCCAGTATCCTTGCCCATCCTATCAAGCATTGTTCCCAGTATAGTCCTCGGCTTATTGTTAGTGTTTCGGACAAATACAGCTTACGATCGATTTTGGGAAGGCCGGAGGTGCTGGGGAACCTTAATTATTGCAGTCAGAAATTTGGCACGTCAAATCTGGGTATCTATTAGCGATCGAGAACCGGATGATTTAGCGAAAAAAAAGTCTACTTTGCGATTATTAGTGGCTTTTGCCATAGCAATGAAATTGCACTTGCGCCAAGAACCAATTAGCTCAGAAATAGAGCCTTACGTACTACCCCAACAGTATGAGAATCTCAAAAAGATGAACAATCCTCCCCTCGAAATTGCTTTTTGGATTGGGGATTATTTGACGATACAGTACGAGGCAAATAACCTCGATGTCTATCGGCTAACTGCGATGAATCAGTTAGTAAATAACATGATTGAGGCCTTGAGCGGTTGCGAGCGGATTTTGAGAACTCCGATGCCTCTTGCTTACGCGATTCATCTCAAACAGCTACTCTTGCTTTACTGCTTGGCACTGCCTTTTCAAATGGTGAAGGAGTTAACTTGGGGGACAGGCCCTGTGGTAGCTTTAATTAGTTTTGCTTTGTTCGGTATCGAAGAAATCGGCATTGAAATTGAAAATCCTTTTGGACACGATGCCAATGATTTGCCTTTGGATAATATTTGTGCTACTATGCAGCGCAATATCAACGATTTAATTACTTTATCTCCTAGCGTTCATGCTCGGGCAAAAGAGCATTAAAGTCATTAGTGATTAGTCATTGGTTATTGGTTATTGGTTATTAGTTATTGGTTATTGGTCATTGGTTGTCGAGCGTTAGTCATTGGTGATTGGTTACGCTTTTGTGCATTTAAATTGTATTTTTACGGCGGGCAGGATTCCCGCCCCACAAAAGTTTAACTTTATTCGGACGTGCAATTTAAATGCCTCGGAGCTTATTTGTCTTATGTTTCTTGTTCGTTCTAATAACCAATAACCAGTAACTCATGCCCTATGCCCTATGCCCATGAGTACCTCATATGGAGATCGAAATGCTATAGCTTCCGCCTAACGTTAATTTCTAGCAATTAACCACATTAACCCAGCTAAAACCAACAATAAAGGCGTCAGCCAATCTCCCCACCGCACGTACAAAGTCCGAGTTTGCCGCCGATAAATAGTAGCATCTCGGACTTCATAGGTATTAATTCCAGACTTCCAAATCGTCTCGCCGCGAGGATTTACAAAAGCAGAATAACCTGTATTAGTTGCGATCGCAGCCCATCTATCAGTTTCAATGGCCCGCATCACATCCAAAGCGTGATGCTGAGCCAGCATTGGCGGTTTGTAATGGGCATTGTTGGAAGCTGTGAGTATAAATTCACCTCCATTTGCCGCCTGATATCGGAAAACTTCAGCAAACGCTGAATCGTAACAAATTCCGACAATAGCGTGGCCAAACGGCGTATTAAACCATTGTTTTGAGTTCCCTGGTACTAAATGAGTATCTAAGGGAGACAGCCGATTAATAATGCCGCCTAAGATTTCGTAAAAAGGGATGTATTCGCCTAAGGGCACTAGCTTGAGTTTATCATACCGGCTGACAATTTCTCCTGTTTTGTCGATCGCCAATAAGCTATTAGTCATGCTATCTCCTTCCTGTCCGAATCCTCCAACCCAAGCCAGAACACCGCGTTGGAGAATCGCTTGGTAAAAAGAAAGAGTAGAACGTTGATACTCGTTTGTCCAGATAAAAGGCAAAGCCGTCTCTGGAAGCAACACAGCATCTACTCCTCTGTCAGCTAACTCCTTATATCCAGCCGTGTAACCTTCCAAAGCGCGCCGCCAACCACCTGAGTCAAACTTAATCTCGTTAGGAATATTGCCTTGAATAATCCCAATTTTTAATCCTGTTCCCGCCTCTTGAATTAACGGGCGATTGTACAAACTCCAGCCGACAATATGCAAAACTAAAAATAAACCCGCAGGCAAAATATAAGCAATCCAATTCTTCCCTCTTCCTTCTTCCTTCTCTCCTTTTCCCTCTTCCTTCTTCCCTCTTTTTACCTTGAGCGAAGCCGAAAGGCCTTCTTCCTTCTTCCTTCTTCCTGCGATAAAAGCTTCGGCAATTAAGCCATTTACTGCTACAACTGCCGCTGTTACTGCGCTGGGCCCGGAGAGTTGACCGAGGTGCAATATGGCTAAGTTGTGCGGGCTTTGGGTGTATGATAGTGATGTCCACCACAGCGAGCCTGTACTCCAAATACTTTCTAAGGCACACCACAAAGCTGTACCAATTAACACGCGGATCGCAGGCAAGATGCCTGTGCCACTAATTTTTTGGGAAATCACAGGCAAGATGCCTGTGCCACTAATTTTTTGGGAAATCACAGGCAAGATGCCTGTGCCACGAAATCACAGGCAAGATGCCTGTGCCACTAATGTGGGAAGTTACGATCGCAAATAACCATGCCCAAAGGGTGACTAATGCACTTCCCCAGAAGGTGATGAATATCCAGCAAAAAAGTGCGATCGCCAAACTGGGCCACCAAGGAACTCCCAACCAAGTCATTGGGTGTATTCCCATAATCCAAGATATGGCTAATCCGTGATAGCCGATTCCCCAGAGAGCAGGAAGAAGGAAGAAGGAAGCAGGAAGAATGAATAGGAAAGAAGGAAGAACTTTTTGTTTTTTTTCTGTGATTATTGCTCGTTCATAACTGACAACCAAAACCCACAGGGGTGCTAATGCTACCCAAGCCAATAGCCAAGCATTGAATGGTGCTGTTGTCAATGCCATCAAAATGCCGCTGAAAAATGCGTTAGCGAAGCCCTCGAAGAGGATCGCCCCGCCGAATATTTGAGATTTCTCAACCGCGAGTTTTTCAAATGTAAGTCTTTTAAATATCGCCACTTTGATGATTACCAATTAAATATATAGCGGTTCTCAGAAAGATAAGGTACGTTGTTGGGCTTCAGCCCTCTTGGTTTCAGTGGTTATATAACCTGTCAGTCATACCTCACCTTTTTGATAAAGGCTATAATAATTCTTAATCAATATATCATATCATAAAGGTTTGTAGTGAGGACTTTAGTCTGCATCCAAGAAAGGACTAAAGTCCTCACTACAAACCAATTTGATTCTGGTCAGTGTAGCGGAAACAATATCAAAAATAAATCTCTTAATTTATGCTTTCCAAAACAAAAAGCGCCCTCATTTGGAGAGAGCGCTTTTTATTAATCAACAGCTAAATTTAGCCGTTGATGGAAGGAGCAACCAATGCTACTGGGGTGACAGCACCGGCGGCCAAGTCGAGGGGGAAGTTGTGAGCGTTGCGCTCGTGCATAACTTCCATACCCAAGTTGGCGCGGTTGATGACATCAGCCCAAGTATTGATGACGCGACCTTGGGAGTCGATAATCGATTGATTGAAGTTGAAACCGTTGAGGTTAAACGCCATCGTGGAAATACCTAAAGCGGTAAACCAGATGCCGACAACTGGCCACGCACCTAATAAGAAGTGCAAGGAACGGCTGTTGTTAAAACTTGCATATTGGAAGATCAAACGACCGAAGTAGCCGTGGGCTGCAACGATGTTGTAGGTTTCTTCTTCTTGACCAAATTTGTAACCGTAGTTTAGCGATTCGCTTTCACTTGTCTCGCGAACCAAAGAAGATGTTACTAAAGAACCGTGCATGGCAGAAAACAAAGCACCGCCGAAGACACCAGCAACTCCCAACATATGGAAGGGGTGCATTAGGATGTTGTGCTCGGCTTGGAACACGATCATGAAGTTGAATGTGCCGCTGATACCCAGGGGCATTCCGTCAGAAAAGCTGCCTTGCCCGATCGGGTAAATCAAAAATACTGCGGTAGCAGATGCCACAGGTGCAGAGTAGGCTACGCAGATCCAAGGACGCATTCCTAAGCGATAGCTCAGTTCCCACTGGCGGCCCATGTAGCAAAAAATGCCGATGAGGAAGTGGAAAATGACGAGCTGGTAAGGGCCGCCGTTGTACAACCATTCGTCTAAAGAGGCTGCTTCCCAGATGGGATAGAAGTGAAGCCCGATCGCATTAGACGAAGGAACAACAGCACCACTGATCAGGTTATTGCCGAACATCAAGGAACCAGCAACTGGTTCGCGGATGCCGTCAATATCCACAGGAGGAGCTGCTACAAAGGCAATGATGTAGCAGGTGGTTGCGGTCAGCAGAGTTGGGATCATGATTGTCCCAAACCAACCAACATAAATCCGGTTATCGGTGCTAGTTACCCACTCGCAGAACCGTTCCCAAACGTTGCCGCTTTCGCGACGCTGTACGGTTGTTGTCATTTGTTTTATGATTGCTTAATTGAATTTTCAACGTTCTGTTGTGGAAATCTCCACGCTTATATTAGTAACACTATTCACAACAGTTTGCAAAGGGATTAGTGCTTATATTTGAATAAATTTATAATCCTTTACATAACTTGATTCTTGATGAATTTTTGTGGCTGTTTGCAAAGTAATATTACAGAATAAATACGGTTAAAATAAAGCGGGCAGAAGAGCTGAATCTTTATTCTGTAGGTTGGTTCAGCAGTTAAGTCAAATTATTTTTGTTGAGGTCAAACTTCTTTATAGTTAAACATATCTTAATTGGCGATTGAGCAGATGAATTTTAATATTTGTTTACATATCCTAGGTGGATTGACTGTTGACAGTTGACTGTTGACGGTTGACTGTTGACGGTTGTAGAACGAGAATCAAATCATTGATGCTTGAGGAGTATCGGCTCTATTCAAGAAGTTATTTATGTTCTCACGGATGTGGCGATCGCACTAAATTCTCCAGAATCCGCAATCAACCGGATTCATCAACTAAAAACCCGGTTCATAAGGCGCTTTGCAATTGCCATAAACCGGGTTTCTGAGGATGAGTTCGTAAATTGTGCCTAAAAATTAGCCTTTAGCCTGGGGGCCACTTCATGTGCCGTCCGCCGAGAATGTGAAGGTGCAGGTGATCTACGGTTTGGCCACCGTCATTGCCGGTATTAATCACGACGCGATAGCCGTTACTGAGTCCGAGTTGTTCGGCTACCCGTTTTACAGTCAGCAGCAGGTGTCCCATGAGGGCATGATCTCCCGATTCGGCATCGGCTAATTTGGGAATAGGTTTTTTGGGAATGACGAGGATGTGGACTGGCGCTTGCGGATTGATATCTCTGAAGGCGAGGGCTAAGTCGTCCTCATAAACGATGTCTGCGGGAATCTCTTTGCGGATGATTTTGCTGAAAAGCGTTTCTTGGGTTGTCATGGGTGTTAACGAAGTTCGGCAACGGGCAATGTACGGGATGTAACGGATAAATTTTCAGGGAAGGGGGAAGGCGGAGGGGACAAGGGGAGGGAGGAAGGGGGAAGAGGCAGGAGGAGAGAAGGAAGAGAAGAGGAGAAAAGGAAGAGGCAACGAAAAGTTTTTCTTGCCTCTTCTGATATTCATTAGTCATTGTTAATCATAATAGATGATGGATCGAAGACAGGCAAATTGAGGATAAAAAATAATGCTTGCGAGGGTTTGGAGTGCATCTATCGTAGGAATTGACGCGGTAAAGGTGGGTGTGGAGGCTGATGTATCGGGGGGACTGCCGAAAATTGTGGTTGTGGGGTTGCCGGATTCGGCGGTGCAAGAGGCTAAAGAAAGGGTTAAGGCTACGCTCAAAAATTCGGGATATGGTTTTCCGATGCGGAGTATTGTGATTAATTTGACTCCGGCGGATTTGCGTAAGGAAGGCCCGAGTTTTGATTTGCCGATCGCCATTGGCATTTTAGCAGCATCCGAACAGGTCAGCGCCGAGCTGTTGGGAGATTATTTGTTTTTGGGGGAACTCTCTTTGGACGGGAGTTTGCGGCCTGTGGCGGGGGTTTTGCCGATCGCCGCTGCTGCTGCCAAAATGGGTATTTCGGGGTTAATTGTACCAGCAGCCAATGCAAAGGAAGCGGCTTTAGTAAAAGGAATATCTGTTTACGGTTTTGAAAATATATTTGCAGTTACTGATTTTTTGAACAATCCTCAAGTTTATTCACCGATACAAGTAAACGGTAGAGAAGAGTTAGGAAAAACTAGGTTTCAGGGTCTAGATTTAAAAGACGTAAAGGGGCAAATTCACGCGCGGCGGGCTTTGGAAATTGCGGCTGCCGGTGGACACAATTTGATTTTTGTGGGGCCGCCAGGAAGCGGCAAGACGATGCTGGCGAGACGTTTGCCGGGTATTTTGCCACCGCTGACTTTTGATGAAGCTTTGGATGTGACTCAAATTCATTCGGTGGCTGGTTTGTTGAAGGATAAGGGTATGCTGGTGAGCGATCGACCTTTTCGCAGTCCTCACCATTCAGCATCCGGGCCTTCTCTCGTTGGCGGGGGCAGTTTTCCGCGTCCGGGTGAAATTTCCTTAGCACATCGCGGCATACTTTTTCTGGATGAATTAACTGAATTTAAAAGAGATGTTTTGGAGTTTTTGCGACAGCCTTTAGAAGACGGTTATGTGACGATTTCTAGAACCAGACAATCGGTGATGTTTCCGGCACAATTTACATTAGTTGCTAGTACGAATCCTTGCGCTTGCGGTTACTATGGCGACTCGATCCAACAGTGTACTTGTTCGCCCCAAAAGAGGGAACAATATTGGGCAAAACTTTCGGGGCCTTTGATGGATCGGATTGATTTGCAAGTGGCGGTTAATCGTTTGAAACCTGAGGAAATTACCAGACAGGCGACGGGGGAGGAGTCGGAACCGGTGCGGGTGAGGGTGCAGCGGGCGCGAGAGATGGCGACTCGCCGTTTTCAGTCAGAAGCTGGCTTGCGGTGTAACGCGCAGATGCTAAGCAGCCACATTAACCAATGGTGTCAGTTGGATGATGCTTCGCGGAATTTGTTGGAGATGGCGATTCGGAAATTGGGGCTTTCGGCGCGGGCTAGCGATCGCATTTTGAAGGTTGCTAGGACTATTGCGGATTTGTCGGGGGATGACAGCTTGAAGACTAATCACGTGGGGGAGGCGGTGCAGTATCGGACGATCGATCGGATGCAGTAGAATTATTTGCTATTTGCGATCGGGCGTAGGGAAAATGAGACATTAATTCATCTAAAATAACAGAATGAACGTCGATATAACCCTTCTCAGATAAGTGAGGTATGTTGTTGGGCTTCAGCCCTCTTATACTAATTGTATACTAAGGATCGCGAATTAAATAATTTACACATATTTGTGGGACGGGCGGGACGCCCATCCCACAAGAACAGTAAAAATTGTAAGTTATTTAATTGTCATTCCTAAGCGAGGTCGCATCAAAAAAAACATTGGGAGCATCTCATTTTTGTAAAAAGCATTTTTTATTATAGTGCTGTCCCCGCTCGCGTATTATACGATACGCGAGCGGGGACGCTCGCACTATAGCAATCCTAATTGATTTTCTAGATATGGAAATCCTAAAATCCTTGCTATATAAGGAGTCTACTAAGACAATTGGGTCGTTATCTTGTGCCAATCAGATCGGACAGCACTATAAGAAAAAAATGCTTTTTACAAAAATGAGATCCACCCTGGATTTGGGAATTATACCAAGCACAAACAAATATTGCTACAACACAATTATTTAGTGGAATGAACGTCCAAGTTGTTTCCTCAAATATTCTCGCCTGTGCGTCGTTAGCTCGATTTTAGATTTTTTCGGGTACGAGCGATAACGACACACCCTACAAAATAAATTTGGAAAATTGCTATTATTTACGACCAGTCAACAAATAAGTAACCATGTATCCCTTGCCCTTAACTTGAATCGCCCCTCGCTTCTGAAAAGTGTATTTATTCTTTAATATTTCGTAGGTTTCGGCGGTGACTTGAATGCAGCCGGTAATCCCGTGGGATTCCATGCGCGAAGCAATATTTACTGTGTCGCCCCAAAGGTCGTAAATAAACTTTTTTAAGCCGATGACGCCGGCAACTACAGGGCCACTGCTAATTCCGATCCGAATGCTGAATGGTTCGGAATGATTTAAGCTCAGAAACCGGATTTCTTGTAGCATATCGATCGCCATATTCGCCACCGCCTCGGCATGATCCTCTCGCGGAGTAGGTAAACCGCCGACAACCATGTAAGCATCACCAATAGTCTTAATTTTCTCCAAACCGTGGCGATCGGCTAAATGATCAAAAGCTGAAAAAATATCATTGAGCACGGACACTACCGCAGTCGCTGAAATTCTCGACGAAAGCTCTGTAAAGCCCACAATGTCGGCAAACATCACCGTTACTTCCCCAAAACTTTCGGCGATATTATGTTCATTGTCTTTCAAACGCAGGACGATCGCCGCCGGCAAAACATTCAGCAACAGTTGCTCGGATTTCGCTTGTTCCACTTCCAACTGTTGGTAAGCAGCCTGCAACTGTTCGGTTTGGAGAATTCTTTCTCGGGCTAGCTTTTCGATTTGGGCGGTGCGACTCAACGCTGTCAGCATATATGTCACCGGCAGCAGAGTCCACAACATCCCCATACTCAGAGTTCCCCAAGAACGCCAGTGCTTGCGAGTCTTCCGAATTTCCGGCGTTGCAGACACGTATAAAGACCACTGGCTGCCGCTAATTTTCAGCACCCTTTGGCAAGCCGCATACTGCGGGCCTGGATTGTCCAGAATCGGGCAGTTTGACCTTTGAGTTACTTTCGCAGCGGCCGATGCGGTGAACACTTGTTGGGTGGAGGATTGGAACAAAGCCGCAAATTGCGGAATTTGCCCGTCAGCAGCCCGATTTTGCAGAACGGGGTCGGGCGTTGGCGGTAACAACGGCAGTGCTTCTGGCTTGTCTGGAGGCTCGCTGGCGAGATAAATGGTGAGGTAGTCGGTATTGCGTCCTTTTAAAGAGGTTTGGAAAATATCTTTGCCTTGAAATACGCCCAGAACAAATCCTTGTAGCAGTTGGCGGCGGGATTCCAGGGTAGTCGGTTTAGTGCTGTTTTCGTAAATCGGAACTATTACCAAAAGACCCACTTCCGGCGAATTGCGCTGAATTAGACCGTCGTAGCTGGTGACAATCATTTCTCCAGTATCGCGCGCGCGCGCGATCGCAGCGCGAATTTCTGGGTGGGAAGTGAGGTCAAATCCCAATGCTGTCTCGTTTCCCGCCGTTGGTTCGACGTAAAAAGCTGGGAAATATTCCGAACGCTGGCCGGCCTTGCGGAGTTCTCCCTGGGGGCCGCGCTCTGTAATCTGGAAGCTGGAGTCAGTTTCGGTTCTGGCTTGGGCTTCGTAGTTGGCGCGCTGGGAATTGGGAACGCGGGGGGCCCAAGCCAGCAGTTGCAGGCTGGGGTGAACGGATAGGGGACGGCCGACAAACCGAGCAAAAGAAGAACGTTCGACGACGCTAAACGCTTTCATGTAGTCGCTGAGGGCGAGAACTGCGTCTAAGTCTGAGTTGAGTTGGCGTTCAATGCCGATCGAAATATCGTCGATGCGGCGGTGCATTTCGTAGTCGTGGCGCCTGTCTTCCCAGTCCCAAACCAAGGCAAATGCCAGGGCCGAGAATCCGACACCCAAAACAAGTGTCAACCCGGCTGGAATGTAGCGAGACCAGGATAAAGGTAGTTTTTTCAGCATAATTGCCTAGCGAATAAGGGCAGCAGATGAGCACACCGCACAAATGAGATTAATTTCGGCGTCTCAGTGCCGTTAATTCAAAACCCTGATAACTCAAGCACCGACGGCAATTGGGGATTAAAAGAAGACCGTACGTTTTATCTAAATTTCCATCCTTTACCAGAAAGAATTGGTTGAAAGCCCGCCCGCCGGAGCGGGAGAAATTAAAATCAGAGTATTCATTACTCCAATCCTCGGACTTAAGGGTAGAGGTCGCTCTCAAACTGTCAACTGTCAATTGTCAACTGTCAACTGTTGAAACCGGAATTTCAATCCAGAATTCTGCTCCTTGTCCGGGCGCTGAGATGCACCGCAGACTTCCCTTATGTTTTTCTACCACAATCTGATGGCTGATGGACAATCCCAAACCTGTTCCAGACCCAACCGGTTTCGTGGTAAAAAAGGGGTCAAACAGGCGCTTGCTAACGTCTTCGGTCATTCCAGGGCCGCTGTCGGCGATGCAAATGACCACGCGATCGCACTCGCCGACATTGCTTTTACTATTGTTCAACCCAGCTTTTTTCATTTCAGTACGAATCACGATCGTCCGGGGTTGTTTGCGGTTTTCCACAGCGTCAATTGCATTGCTGATAATATTAAAAAACACCTGATTTAACTGCCCCGCACAACAGTAAATTTTCGATATAGTTCCGTAGTCTTTAATGATTTCAATTCGTTTTTCTTGAGTGTCGTGGTGCAATCGATGCTGCACAATTAACAGCGTACTCTCAATTCCTTCGTGAAGGTCTGCTAACTTTATTTCTGATTGATCTAATCGCGCAAAATTCCGCAGCGACAATACAATATCACTAATTCTTTCTACTCCTACTTTCATAGAATTTAGCATTTTTGGCAAGTCTTCCTTGAGGAAATCAAACTCTATTTGCTTCAGTGTTTCGGTAATTTGCTGAGCAGGAGACGGGTAATAGTGCTGGTAGAGATTCAAAAGTTCTATTAAGTCGTTAAAATAGATGTTGGTGTGAGAAATATTGCCGTTAATAAAATTTGCAGGATTGTTGATTTCATGGGCGATACCAGCCACCATCTGCCCGAGGCTAGACATTTTTTCTGATTGAATTAATTGGATTTGAGTATGTTGGAGTTGTTCGTAGGCTTCTTGCAATTGAGTTGCTTGTTTTCTCAATTGAGATTCCGAAGCTTGGAGTGCTGCTGCGGAAATTTTGCGGTTAGTAATATTTTCAATCATCCCTAAGTTGTAAATAGCTTTTCCTTCCCCGTCTCGGATCAAAGTAGCTGTCACATTTACCCAAACAGTTTTACCTGTAGCCGAAATATGGCGAATTTCGATTTGATAGCTCGGAATTTCTCCCCGATTGAGAGCGGCAGCAGCTTCGAGATTGTTTTGACGATCTTCGGGATGCCCAATTTCTATGAATGTTGTACTCAGCAATTCTGCTGCTGTATATCCCAGCATTTCGCAGTAAGTTTTATTGACTCGCACCAACTGGCGATCGTCTAAATTGGCTAAATAGATACCGATGGGTGCATCTTCAAATATTTTGCGAAATAGTTCCTCGCTGGCCCGGACTTTAGCTTCAAGTGAAAGCCGATCGGTGATGTCTTCCAAAGTACATAAAATGCCGACGACATTGCCGTAATTGTCATGCAAAGGTATTTTATTTGCATCCATCCAGCGCTGGGTGCCGTCGGCTTGCATTTGAGGTTCAATAATGTGATATTCAGCGGTATTTTTTGCCATGATCCGGCAATCGCAATCTCGGAAAAATTGTGTTTCTTCTGGCTTCCAGGGCATATCGTAGTCCGTGAGACCGGTGATTTCAGTGGGATGATTTAAACCTGCGATTGTGGCAAAGTTTTTGTTACCTCCCAAGTAAACTGAATCTAGATCTTTCCAGGCGATTAACTGAGGGATGTTGTCGATCACCAACCACAGCATTTTTTTGGATTTTTGCAAAGCTTCTGTGCGTTCTAGGACGCGCTTTTCTAGTTCTTGATTGGCTTGTTCCAGGGCAACTTTTGACTCGCTGAGGGCGATTTCTGCTACCTTGCGATCGCTAATATCGATTGTCACCCCTTCCCAAAGTATCTCGCCGCCCGGTTGCAGTTCGGGGCGAGCAATGGCGCGAATCCATTTCAGTTTTCCCGATCGCGTAACGATCCGCCCTTCATATTTCCAAGGTTGTAAATTTTTTCCGCAAATTGTGAGTGACTCTTGCATCGGTTGTAGGTCTTCTGAATGCACCAACGACCACATTAAATTTGAGTTTTTTTGAACTTTTTCTGGAGTTAATTCATAGAGTTCCCAACAGCCGGGACTGACATAAATGAATTCATTGGTACCGTCGAGATGCTGCAAGTATTGATAAATCATTCCCGGCAGGTTGCCGGCCATTTTTTGGAATCGGGCTTCGCTTTGTCGCAGTGCTGATTCGGCAAGTTTGCGATCGCTAATGTCGATCAACAAACCATCCCAAATAATGTCACCTTTTTCGCTCAGTTCGGGTCTGGAAGCCCCGCTAACCCACTTGATGCGATCGCCAGGTAACACTAATCTGCCTTCCCACCGCCAAGGATCTAAAGTTTTAGCTGAGATGGCCAGAGTTTCGTGGAAGTTTTGTGCATCCTCTGGGTGAATCATTTCGATCGCAGGAATAGCTGACTTTTGCAGCACCTCTGGTTCTAATTCGTAGAGTTCGCGACAGCCAGAACTGATGTAGGGGAATGACACAGCGCCGTCGGCTGCTAGCTGAAATTGATAAATCATTCCCGGAACGTTGGCGGCTAGTTTTTGCAACCTCGCTTCGCTTTGGCGGAGTGCGGTTTCTGCTTCTACGCGATCGGTAATATCATAAAATGACGATAAAATTGATGCTTCGCCCTTAAAATTAATCGCTCGCATCGACATCTTTGCCCAAAAGCAACTGCCATTTGCTTTCTTGAGGCAGATTTGATCGCTGTCGCTAAAGCCGTGTTTTTTGACTGATTCTAGCAATTGATGGCGATCGCCCGCATTAGCATAAAAGTCGATCTTTTTGCTAGCGATCAGCTTGTCTGAACTCAAACCGAAAGTTTCTCCGAGGGCAGAATTTGCGTACAAAATTGCGCTGTCTGAACGGCGCGTAATGATCGTAGGAATGGGAGTCGCAGTAGCGATCGCCCGCAATCTTTCTTCGCTTTCTTGCAGGGCTGTTTCGGCTGCGACTCTTTGGGTAATATCGTTCTGAACTCCGATAAAATGAGTGAGGTTTCCGTCGCCATCGAGGACGGGGGAAACAGTTAATTCGTTCCAAAAAGGTGTTTTATCCTTGCGGTAATTCTTGAGAATTACCTTAACTTCTGTTCCCGATCGCAAACTGCTGCGGAGTCTGTCTAATTCGGCGCGATCGGTATCCGGGCCTTGCAAAAACCGGCAGTTGTGTCCAATGACTTCTTCCCGGGTGTAGCCAGTCAGTTTCTCAAAAGCAGGATTGCAATATATAATAGGTCTGTCGAGCCTGCCAGCATCTGCGATCAGGATGCTGTTGCTCGACGCTGCGATCGCCCTTTCTAGGAGAGACAGGTGGAAAGAGTCTGTTGTCATCGGTGGCAATACACACACTCCGAGGGAGCGGACATGAAAATAAAAAAAATATAAATAGCTTCAGGCATTCTTATTTTATTATCTTATTTTTAATTTAGCCTAACAAACTCAGGAGCTCCAAAAAGCCGACGGGGAAATTAAGAGCGGGCGAATCAAACAGCGGGCGAATCAAAGAGCGGGCGAATGGATGAGTCCGAGCGGGCGAATCGGGAACAGCGAATCGATCGGGAACAGCGAATCGATCGGGAACAGGAACAGCGGGCGAATGGAATTCGCGCCTATACAAACAAAACCCGCCTCCGCGGGTTGAAGAGCGGGCGAATGGAATTCGCGCCTATACAAGAATACGCTTGGGTTAACGTTTTTTTATCATTGCGAGCGTCCCGAGTATTGCAATCGCAGCCTATACAAACGAAGTCCGCCTCCGAGGTGTCAAGAAAATAACATAATTTTAACCGTACGTCCGATCTTCAACCCGCGGAGGCGGGTTTCGTCTGTGTAGACGCGGTTTCAACCGCCGTCCGATCGCCAATCGCCAATCAAAAATCGAAAATCGAAAATCGAATAATCCATCTAGATTGACAAGGCCAGGCTAGAACCCTGAGCAGTTTTGGTGACTTCTATCCTGGCTTGAAAAGCTTCTTTGAGGTGCGGCATATGGGTAACGGTGAGGATGCAGGCGAAGTCAGAGGCGATCGCATTAATGGCAGCAATTAGGCGATCGCACCCTTCCGCATCCTGAGTCCCAAATCCCTCATCAATAATCAACATTTGCAAAGCCGTACCCGCCCGCTGAGACAGCAATCTCGCCAGCGCCAGCCGAATCGCAAAATTAATCCGAAAAGCTTCGCCACCCGAGTAAGTTTCATAGGGACGAGTACCGCGAGCATCAGCAATGAGAATGTCTAAAGTGTCAATCAATTTAGTTGCTTTTTTAGAAGCAGCCGCCCGCTGAGTAATAAATTGCACGTGCAACTGATTCGCGCTCAATCTCGACAATATCTGATTAGTTTCAGCTTCCAGTTGAGGCAAAACATTTTCAATCATCAAAGCTTGAATCCCGTTCTTGCCAAAGGCTTGACCCAACTCTTGATAAACTTTGTATTGGCGTTTAGCAACCTGCATTTGCTCTTTTTGAGCTACAAGCTGAACTTGCAAAGCTTCCAGATTTTGCTGCTGTTGTTGGAGGCGTCCGAGACTTCCCAAATGTTGGTCTAGCTGCTGGCGGCGGCGGCCCATTTGTTGTTCGATCGCACTTATTTGAGCAATCGGATCGGGATGTTCTTGCAACTGCTGGTTCATCGCTGAAGTTTGAGCGGTGACAGCTTGCAAATCGCGATCGCGCACGGCGATCGAACTGGCGATTTCATTAACCCGCTGCTGCACTTGCGGGAATTGCTGAGTTGCCGATCGCAATTTTTCAGCACGGGCGATCCAAAACTGCGTTTTACGCATTTCGCTACGGACGTGTTCGTGCTGTTCCAAGTTATAGCCAACTTCCGCGATATATCTATTTAAAGACAGAATTTGCTGCTGAATTTCCGAGCTATTTTTTTGCTGTTCAAACTGTTGCTGTACGGCGGCTAATTGAGTTTGCAAATCCGGGCGGCGGCTGTTAATTTTATTAAGTTTCTGCTGAGCGTCTTTGATTTGAGCTTGCTTAATTTCCGCCCAGCGCAAACGCTTTTCATCGCTGCGGGCGAGGGAGTGGCTGCGATCGCTATAATTGAGCTGTTGCAGTTGCTGTTCAATTTGCTGAAGTTCCCTCAAATCATCAGATCCATACTCGCCAGTACGCAACAACCGCTCGATTTGGGCAGCATCTTGACGCATACTTTGCAGTCGAGTTTCATCTTGGCCCAGGCCATCCAATTGAGCTTGCAAATGGCTGCGGCGTTCCCGCAATTCTTGGTAAGGCGCTAATTCCTGTTCTAGTTCGCGGTATTCGTGTCTGAGGACTTGAATTTCGCGCTCGGAAACTGCCAACTGTTCGCGGACAACCCACAGTTGATTCCAGATTTCTTGCTGTTGGGAGTGGTGCTTGGTGACTACCAAATTCCAGTAGTGTTCGTCTAAAGGTCGATCGCACAAAGGACAGGCGCCAAAACCCGAATCGCGCACAATTAAAGGCGAATTCGCTTCCTGAGTTTCCCCAAACTGGGCAGCTTTACCTTCCCCCGCGCTAGTTTCTGCTTCATTTTTCCGCAACAGTTGGAGTTTTTGGTCAATTTCCGCGAGTCGGGTTTGATAGTCGCGGCTTTTAGCTTGCAGATTTTCTAGAAAGCTGTGCCTTTCTTGGCCTTTTTCGCGGACTCGTTCCTGATAAACTCGCTTGTTTTCCAACTGGACAATTTGATGGGCGATGGCCGAGATTTCCTGCTGCAATTTCGGCTGTCGCTGCTGTTGCTGAACTTGCACCTGTCGGTTGATTTCGGCTAAGCGGGCGGTTAAACCGGCATGGGCGCGATCGAGCTTAGTTTGCGCCTGCTGCTGCTGTTGGAGTAGCGGCGAAACTTGCAGTTGCAGTTGTTCTAGTTCGTTAAGGCGCGATCGGGCTGCTTGCAACTGTGCGAGTCCTTTGTCAACCTCCGGCTGCTGCTTGAGAACATCTAGAACATCTTTTTCATCTTGTTCTAAGACATCTAATTGAGCTTGCAACTGCTGAATTTTGTTTTGCAAAAGGCTCAATTCTTGCCGTTGCTGTTCTTGCAAGTTTTGGCGCTGATTTTGCGCTTGTTGGTGAGCTTTGAATTTTCCAGCCTGCGTCTCTTCTGTGGATTGTAAACTCTGAAAATAGGCAATTCCTGCTGTTATCTCATTTTCTTGGGCGAGCAGGGCTTGCAGCTCGTGTTGCTGCCGCTTGGCGGCTGCGAGTTCTTGCTGCAAGCGGCGGCATTCTTGAGAGATATTATAGTGTTGTTGCTGGTGGCCGGCGAGGAGTTTTTGCCAAGTTTGGCGGTTGTGGTGCTGGAGTTGCAGTTGCTGCAAATGTGCTGTGTCGGCTTGCTGCTGCGAAGAGAGCAAATCGGTTGCTTGCTGCAATTGAATTTGTTCGGATGCGATCGCTTCTTTTTGTTGCAGTTGCTCTTGGGTTGTCTGCAAGCCGTGTTTTAGGACTTCGACTTTGGCTTTAAAATCTCTGGCTTTTTCCTTGGCTTGTTCGGATAAAGTGTCGTATCGATCGAGTTTGAGGAGGTTGGCTAAAACTTGCTTGCGCTCGATCGGCTTTTTGAGCATAAACTCATCAGCACGCCCCTGCCGCAAATAAGCCGAGTTAATAAAAGTATCGTAATCTAGCTTGATATGTTCGAGAATTTTCTGCTGAGTATTTCTCAGCCCCTTGTCAGTGAGAGTGCGAAAACTGAGTCCATCCTGAGTTTCGGCCCAATTCAAGCTAACTTGAAATTCCAAACTTCCCGATTGTCCGCGCCGGCGGTTGCGAATCACCCGGTAGATTTGGCCGCCCGTAGAGAAAGTGAAATCAACTCGGACATCAATTTCGCCGATATGGATGATATCGTCTTCTGTATCGCTGCGACAACTGCCCCAAAGCGACCAGGCGATCGCCTCTAGGAGAGAAGATTTACCAGCACCGTTAGGCCCGCAAATGCAAGCAGTGTGAAGTCCGCGAAAGTCTAAAGCAGCTTCGCGATAGCTGAGAAAATTTTTGAGTGTAAGTTGTATAGGAATCATTTAAGGCCATCGCGCCATACAATCTATTTATAAATAACACTATTTGTACGCTGTTGGCTAGTTATTCAATCCAGATCCAGCACAATTGTCAGTGTATCTGCAATTTCTTCCATAATTGTTTCCGAAAGGCTTCCGAGTTGTCGGACAAATCTTTGTTGGGAAACGGAACGGACTTGAAAAGTGTCGGCGGCTGAGAGTTTAGCCAAGCCATTTTCGCTACTTGGTTCTAGTCGAACCATCCAATTTCTCTCTGTATATCGTTCTTTCCAGTCAGTGATGGGGACAATCACTTCAAGCAGCAAAATTCCCACAGTTTCATCGCTAACAATTACTACCGGACGAGTTTTGCCGATTTCTGCGCCAACAGTAGGCTCAAGTGCAACCAGCCAGATTTCACCTCTACGCATTAGTCTTGACCCCAGCGTTTAGGTATTCTTCCTCGGATTCAAAATATGGTTCGCTGTCTGGCGACCACAAATCATGTAAAGCACCTCCCGGCATATAATCCTTGACTGCTGCTTCTGCTGCGGCTCTGAGTCTCAGCTTTCTCTCAGCTTTGCGCTGGGCTTTTTGTTCTATGTCGTCGCGCATCATCCGCGAAGCTGTTTCGATGATTTCTAGGCGTTCTTCTGCTGTCAGATTTTTGAGTGCTGCTAAGATTTCTGTTTTGGTCACGGTTTTTTTGGGTGGTGGGTAAGAAAGTGCGATCCAACCATCATTATATCTTTGAGGAAAATCCATATCGGCGATCGCAGTTCAATTTTGGGTGCATCTGGTTTTTGAAGCCTGAAGAAGCATGACCGCATATAAGTTATTAGTTATAATCCCATATTGATTGCGGTCATGCTTCGCCCCTACGGATATAATTCCCAAATTGAGATACACCCAAAATTTTGCACCTCATCCTGGGAATTTCGGTGTTCTCCAAATTGCTTTTTCTTGTACGGGCGATCGACTTTACCAGAAAAAATTGGTTTAAAGCCCCAAGCCCGATCGCCCTTGAGAAATTAAAAGAAGACTATTCATTACTCCAATCCTCTTCCTTCTAGGTAGAGGTCGCTGTCAATTGTCAATTGTCAACTGTCAACTGAATGAAGGATAGTTGTTGGGATTTTAAACGATCAAATCCTCACTTGTTGCTGCTGCATTTAACTCCCCATCAGCAGATACAAAAGTCATCGCCGGCAAACTGTTAGCTGTGCAGAGGTTATTTATGCTACAGCCTGTTGCTAGCTGCACAGCATCATAGCCTCGCAATCCGTAGGTTTCAGCTAATGCCATTGCAGAGTTAATAATACTTTCGGTGAATTCTACAACTTGATAGTCAGATTGCAAATCACTCCTGAACTGATTGCACGCTGCTGTAGCATCTGTCGCATTGATACTTCTGCCACGCGACCTTCTCGTAATTGCAGCAACAATTTCCACACTGGTAATTCCAGCAATCAATATATCGTTGTTAAGTGCAGGATCGAACAAATTCAAATGCTCTGGGAGTAAGTCGAGCATTTACTCTTTCAAAGTAATCTTATAAATACTAAATTTTACGCCCGAAAGGTACTGCGCGATCGATTTGGCTCTTATTTCGTGAGTCCTCGCCGGACGACGAGCGAACTCGTGTGTTATTTCTTGTGGCCACGGCAAGGAGTAAGGAAGGCTAAAGGATCGAAGTCTAGATTGTAGGCGGCCCCATCCGCGAATCGGTTACATCCCCACGGCTCTTATCACGGGGGATGCAAGCTCGTTTTTCGTTAACAGACTTGCGTCAAGATTACTTGCACAAATTTATATCAATGCCACGAAAAGAAATCCTTTCGGCAAACTCCCAAATGCCGAAACCTTAGAGCAACTGGGATTAATAGTTGTGCAAGAAAACGCGCCGCTAGACACCAAATTTACCAACCCAAAAAATTCTAGGGAAACTCCCAGAAATGATGGCACTTTAGAAATTCCGTTATCCAGCTTAAAAACTACTATTTTGGAAAAAATCAAACAGTCTGCCAATCTCACAGAGCGATCGTACTCCGCTGCCAGAAAACCTGCGATTGGCGCAATTTATCCCTTTCTATCATCTGATGCCTTATGTGGATGTGATGGTCACAAATGGCGGATTTGGCGGTGTACAAATTGCTTTATCACATGGAGTTCCTCTCGTTGTAGCAGGTGCAACAGAGGAGAAACCGGAAATTGCGGCGCGGGTGGCATGGGGTAGCGTCGGCATCAATTTGAAAACGGGAAGACCAGCAGCTAATTACAGCTTATAAGACTGGACATCAAAGAGAAATTTACAACAATTATTTATAATCCTTGATCGATACCCAAGCCCGTAATACTTCAGCAACAGTCCAAGCTTGCGCGATACAACCCCGTGGAGTCATCGGCGCATCGCCATCGAAGATTTCGCTACAAGTGCCCAAACCGTGGGCTGTCAAATGATGTGCGATCGGTTCTAAAAATTGTCTAGCCTGAGTAGGATTTTTATACACCTGCAAATGTGCCAACACAAACGAACCTAGCAGCCAGCCCCAAGTCGTGCCCTGATGGTAGGCTCCATCGCGTTGTAACTGGCTTCCGCCGTAGTGTCCTTGATATTGGGAATGGTTGGGATCCAGAGATCGCAAGCCGTAAGAGGTTAATAACGATCGTCCGCAAGTATCGACAATTCCACGTTGTAGATCGAGTGTCAAGAGCGGTACATAGCCCTTCGCGCCCATTCCTGGTAACGATACGGCAAAGATTTGATTCGGACGTAAAGACGCATCATCGCCATCGGGACTGTCGAGGACATCGTAGCAATAACCCAGAGCGGGATTCCAGAACCTCGAAAATTTTGCTAAAGTCCGATCGGCGAGTGCTTCATATTCTTTATACGGTTTGCCAAGCTGACGGGCAAACTGAGCAATCGATCGCAAGGCACAATACCACAGCGCATTAATTTCGATCGGTTTACCAATACGCGGGGTGACTACCCAATCGTCTACTTTGGCATCCATCCACGTCAATTGCACGCCCGATTCACCAGCGTACAGCAACCCATCGCTAGGATCGAGGTGAATATTGTAGCGAGTGCCGCGACAGTGCCAATCGATAATCTCTGCCAGTACGGGAAAAAGTTCGGATAATAAGTCATCGTCGGCGGTGGTATCGTAATAACTGCGAATCGCCTCAAAGTACCAGAGCGTGGCATCGACAGTATTGTATTCCGGCACGTCACCCGCATCAGGAAAACGATTTGGCAACATGCCGCGATCCATATATTTAGCAAAAGTCCGTAGAATCGATCGAGCAATTTCCGCTCTTCCCGTTGCGATCGTCAATCCAGGCAGACTAATCATCGTATCGCGTCCCCAATCGCCAAACCAGTGATAACCCGCAATGATGGTTTTACCATTGGGTACGTCGGGCACCGGACGCTCTACAATAAACTGGTCGGCTGCTAATACGAGTCTATCGATCCAAGCCGGACGATCTGGTTTAGAAGTGGGGGTTGCGGGTCGATCTAGTTTCCAGGTATTGAGGAGTTTGTGCTGGCGATCGCGTTCTAATTTGAGTGCTGCTGTCCCATCTAGATTGGGCTGTGGGTCGGTACTAGCGACAAAAACGATCGATTCGCCCGGATTGAGGCTAACTGCGAAGGTGGCGGCGTGGAGGTGGTCTTCGCGATCGCTCAAACCGCGATATCGTTCGATCGCTAGATCGAAATCATAGTGCCAATTATGGGCGGGGGTGGCATTCGCGAGATCGCTTAATAAGTATAGCGGTTGAGCACCAGCATTGGCAGTAATACAAATGCTGCGATGCTCTGCCAGAGCCACTTTGCGAACGCATGGCTCGACGCTCATTTCCCAGCCAGTGCTGTGGGTATCACCATGATAATCGCGATAATTCACCAAGGCTTTGAGCGTTAACTGTAGCGGTTGAGTGGCGCGGCTCAATGTATAGCGAACATAGGTAGTATTGGCTCCCCACTGCATCCAGATCCGTTTCTCTAACAGAGCATCACCGCAAGCAAATCTCCAAGTGGGGATAGTACCTTCGAGGGCAAAACTTTCGATGTGACGATAGCCATGCGGCTCAATGCTGCCATTTGCCCAACGATTGGTATGGATGTCGTAGGTGAGATCGCCATATATTGCCACCTCATCCAACTTGGCAAGCAACAAGGTTCTACCCAAGGGTGGATTTAACGCCGCAACTAGCAAACCATGATAGCGTCGAGTCAACAGTCCAGCTACCGTACCAGAAGCATAACCCCCAATCCCATTGGTTAGTAACCATTCTCGCGTTTGAGCATTATTTAGATCGCCACAGATTTCTCGCCCAAATTCGATATTCATTTTGCGATTCACTCAACTAGATTGTGGATGTGGCAATGGCTAATAGCATCCGATATTTTAGATTCTATTACCCATTACTTGCGACCTAATTTCGACAACAACTCATAAGTTAGCAACTCGATCGATTAGTGTTGTCGGCTGAATAATTGCAGATTTACAGCACTAATATAATTAGCATCGGCTTGAGTTTCGGGAGCTAGTTGTTTTAATTCGATGTCCATTGCGATCGCGCTACGCTGTTCGGGAGGCACCCAATCTACCGAATTTGACTGAACTGCGCCTTCACTGTCAGTTACGATAAATCGGATTACTTCAACCGATCGATCAATCGATCGCCAACTCGTAAAGCATTAGCAATAATCGTCAATGTCGGATTGACAGCCGAACTGGAGGGGAAAAAGCTGCCATCGACTACATATAGATTATCCACATCGTGAGTGCGACAGTTCAAATCCAGCACTGACTTAGTGGAATCTGTCCCAAAGCGACAGGTACCGCACTGGTGTCCCACCGATGGTAACATCATCATATTGCGAGGATAGATACTAAACGGAATCGTCTGCTCTACCCGATCGACTTGTTTGAGCGTGTCAATCCAGCGTTTTGTCAATCGATCGCTGGCTGCTAAATTATTCGGCGTGTAGTCCAGATAGAGCCGATCTCCTCCGACGCGCACCCGATTTGTAGGATCGGGTAAGTCTTCAGTTTGCAGCCACCACCCGACCGTTCGATCTGCGATCGTCTTGAGTTCTGCCTCCGGTCGTAGTTTGAGGAGTGGGGCTAGGAGCGCAGGAGCTTCGGCTGGCAACATATCTGCTAGGACATTGCCCGTATTTTGAACTAAACCCATCGGATAGGGAAAGTCGGGTTCCCCCCAGTAAAAATCGCTAATACAAATGGTTTTTTGATAAACAGCAGAATTGAGTTTCGGACTCAGTTGTACCAACGCCGTACAAATGTGTTTCATCAGATTGCGTCCCACAAGATCGGAACTGTTTGCCAAGCCATGAGGATGTTTATCGTTACTCGATCTCAGTAGTAATGCCGCCGAGTTAATCGCCCCGCAAGCAACCACGATAATATTGCCTGTAAAGGTTTGCAATTCGCCGTCAATCTCTGCTTCTACTTGCGTCACTTCCCGCCCCGAAGCATTAGTGAGCAATCGAGTTACCTTGGCTTCCGTCACCAACGTCACATTATGATGATGGCGGATCGGTTCGATACAGTTGACATCAGCATCCGCCTTACCCTGCGTCAGACAGGGAAAACCGTCGCAAGTATTACAGCGAATGCAGTTACCCAAACTTCGATCGACTTCGTTGAGTTTCAATCCCAACGGTAGATTAAAAGGATGCAAACCGACAGTGGTAAACGCATCCGCCAGCTCTTGCAGCCTGGGTTCGTGACTGACGGGCGGGTAAGGATAGGGCTGAGTGCGTGCGGGTTCCGTGGGGTCGCTACCTGCTTGTCCATGCACGTCATACAGTTGCTCTGCTCGATCGTAGTAAGGAGCAAAATCGGCATAGTTGAGATCCCACGCTGGAGAAATACCATCTTGATGCGCGACGCTTTCAAAATCCCGTTCGCGCATTCGGAGTAGAGCCGCACCGTAGACTTTAGTGTTACCCCCTACGCAATAGTTCGTTGCTGGACGAAAGGCTCGATCGGATTTGTCAAACCACTGTTCTTGGGTATGATAGCGTTCTCGCTGGTAGACTTCCAAGGCACTCCAGTTTTCCTTTTCCCTAGGTAAGAATGTGCCGCGTTCGAGAATTAAGATCTTTTTACCGCTAGGAGCCAGATGATGTGCCAGCGTTCCACCGCCTGCACCAGTGCCGATAATGATAACATCGTAATGTTGGTTAAGCATGGTTTTCATCTCTATTGTTCTTGATAGTTCCACAACAAACCACCATCAACGACTACTGTCGAACCAGTGATATACCGAGCGTCATCTGAAGCTAGAAAAGCAACTACCGCCGCAATATCATCTGGTTTTCCAAATCGACCTAATGGAATATTTTTAAGCAAAGGTTGCAATTGAGCGGGGTTATTTAGTAGCTGTTGATTGATTGGCGTTTCGATCGCACCTGGAGCCACATTATTGATAGTAATACCCAATCTTCCCAGCTCTACCGCCAGATTTCGCATCATCATTTTCACGGCACCTTTACTAGCACAGTAAGTAGTGAAGTGTGGAAATGGTAATTCTTCATGAACGGAACTAATATTAATAATACTGGCGCGATTTTTGCCCGTATCGATTTGATGTTTGACGAAAAACTGTGTAGCAAAGAAAACTCCTTTGAAATTGATATTCATAACCGCATCAAAATCTTGCTCTGTTATATCCCAAAAGTCAGAATGTTTTTCAATCCCAGCATTATTAACCAAAATATCGATCGTGCCAAAATGTTCGATACTTTCAGCAACTAAACGCCGTACATCATCAACCATTCCCAAATCTGCACCGATACTATAACCCCGATCTCGATCGCAAAATCCATCAGCCATCAAGCAATTACCGCCGATCTCATTAATTGCCTTCAGCGTTTGTTCCGCGCCTTCAGGATTGGAACGATAATTGACAACAACTTTCGCGCCTTCCTGTGCCAATCGAATTGCAATACCTTGACCGATACCGCCACTACTACCAGTGACTAAAGCAACTTTTTCATTCAGTTTCATGATTTTTATTGTGAATTGATAGTTTGACAGCAAATCGGACTGATACACTCAGTAGTATGATTCGGGCAAAGCTTACTGCAAATTTGTCTCTGCACCTTCCGCTGCCCACTGCGTAAAAGCTGGTCAAGCTGCAATAAATTTCATTGCCACCCCATTCATGCAATAGCGTTTACCCGTCGGTTTGGGGCCATCTGCAAAGACATGCCCCAAATGTCCGCCACAGCGACGACAATGTACCTCAGTTCGAGTCATTGCAAAAGCTCGATCGATCGTCGTTCCAATAGCACCCTCGATCGGGGCATAAAAGCTCGGCCAACCCGTACCACTGTTATATTTAGTAGTAGAGGTAAATAGTGGCAAATTGCAGCCAGCACAGGCAAAAGTGCCGTTACCATGCTCCAAATCCAGGGGGCTACTACCCGCACGTTCGGTGCCATGCTGACGCAACACTTCAAATTGAGCTGGTGTCAAAATTTTCCGCCATTCTTGCTCTGTTTTCATAATTGCAAACTGATGATTTTCAGCTATTTTTATGGTTTTTCCTTGAACTTTGTTCGGTAAATAATCCGACAACCAAATCGAACCGATCGTCGCAATTCCAGCAGATAAAAAATAACGTTTTTTCATAGGATTAATCTACAGATCGAGAACTACCCTTGCCGTTTTGGGATGAGAAATACAGATGAGTACCGAACCTCGCTCTACAGTCGCACTTGGTTGTTCTTGATACTCCACTTCTCCTTCAGCAATCTTGCACGTACAGGTACCGCAAATCCCTGCACGACAGCTATATTCAGGTCGCAGACCATTTGCTTCGGCAAACTCTAAAATCGTCCCATCGGCAGGATTCCAAGTATGAGTTCGACCAGATTTACTGAAGACAATTTCTTTAGTATCGCTAGTTGCTGTGGTTACAGATTCACCCGCTTTTGCTGGTTTTGGCATTGCCTTGGCAAAGGATTCAAACATTACTCGCTCGTCTGCTACCCCCCACGTTCTCAATCCATTTCTAATCGCATCCATAAATGATGCCGAGCCACACAGAAAGTAATCTGCTTCAGTGGAACCACACAATTGCTGCATTTCTGGTGCCACTATATTTTGAATCAGAGCAGCATCGACATATCCACGCTGGTGATAATGTCCGATATCTGTTGCCATCGGTTGGCTATAGCAGTAGATAATATGTAAATTAGAATGACTGGCAGCGAGGGCATTAATTTCATCGCGAAAAGCATGATTTTGGCTATCTCTAGCACCATGTAAAAACCAAATGTGTCGCAATGGATTTAGTTGCATCGCCGCTTTTGCCATACTAATCATCGGCGTAATTCCTACACCATTACTAATTAAGATCGCAGGTTGGGGATGGTGAAGATTGAGTACGAATTTGCCAGCCGGAGGTTTTACCCAAATTATCGAATCTTCTTGGATGCGATCGTGCATAAAATTAGAAGCAATTCCTGGAGGTAGATCGGTACCGACTGGTGCAATTTCTCGCTTAATCGACAGGCGATAATAAAGTGGAGATTGATGATAATCGGATAGAGAATAAGTGCGGATTACTGGCTCGGCTCGCTCTGGCAAATCGAGTTTTATCGTCAGAAATTGTCCCGGCATAAAAGCCGGAATCGGCTCGTTATCTTCAGGATGTAAATAGAAAGATGTAATATTATCGCTTTCGCTTACTTTCCGCATGACGATAAATTTTCGCCAATCATGCCATCCCGAATTTAATGATTCTCGATCGCCTAAATCGTTAGACTCAACTTCATTATCTTTATTACGCTTACCCGAACTCAAACCGATCGCCGCACCGATAACAGAACTCGCTAACGAGGTGTAGACAACTAGCTTACTTGCTGATTCGGGAGTTGTCTGCTTTGGAGATTTGAGTAATTCTAAGGCAAGTCCAGCAGGAATTGTGACTAAACTGCCTAGAAAGATACCAGCAGCGATCGATCTAATAATGGGATTGGAAATTTTTTGTATATTTTCTAGCATTTTCTAATTCCTCGTTGGCATAGCTTCTTTCCAATAGAATCAAATTAATGGGCAAATATTTGACTGAATTCTATTTTGGTTATAGATATTACTTGTTGGCATCAACGATCTTCAGAGCAGGTTTATCCAACTTTTCATGGCAGTAAATATTGCTAAAATATAGATAGTGGGCAACAGCTCCCGCTCGTCGGCAAACCCGACGATTTTGGTTAAGATAATGCCCACTATCCAGTTCGATCGAGAGACTAAGAATACTAAATTCTAGAATCGATCGCAGAGGATATTACTTAACTTCACTGGGATTGAACCTAGCAATTTTGCCTTTTTTGACTGCCACAACCACATCGAAAACAGTACAGAGTGAGAGTGTAGTGTCATTCTTTTTACTGTACAGATTAACTACCATGCCCGCACCACCTGGTTGCACGCCAATTGGACTGAGATCTTTGGGATATAGTTTGCGGAGTAAGTCTCCACTACCTGGTTTACCTTTAACCGCTGTAATTTGGTCGATCTTTTCTTGCGTAGTTTCAGTTTGAGCGATCTTAACTTCTTGGGCAGATGCTTGGAGAGAATTAGGAGCGAATGATTGGAAGGGAACGGTGGCGATGGCGATCGTACCCAGAGCGATTGTTGTCAGCAGAAAAGAAGTAGCTTTCATGTTGTAAATCCTAGAATTGGGTTGTAAAAATTAGAAGTGAAGTCGAGTATAAAGATCGACTATTTTGGGATCGATGGTGCAGACTGAGGTTGTACCAGACAGGTTTGTTTGTCACATTCATATTTGTATAGCGATTCTACATAGGGCTTTTGCCAACTCAGCGGAATTTCCAACAAATCTCGCGTGCCAGTAAACCCCTGACCGATAAATAATAGTAGTGCCAAGCAGTTGAGAATGATATGGACGTTGCGCCAACGATTGCTGCGATCGCGATAAATATCTTGAATAATCGCTAATGAAAAAATCATTAACATCGCAGCAACGATCCCATAGTAATAATGGGAGACATACCATTCAGATTCGCGTCGATAGATCTCTGGTTGAGAACCGATCACTACTAAGCCCATTCCCGTTAATGTGGCAAATATGCCCAGCCAAATCTTTTCGCTCGATCGATATAAAAAGAACAGCGCTCCGCTAGTGGCGACGAACATCATCAGGATAAATACCACCCGAAATGGTTCTTTAATCCAAGCTTGTTGTTCGAGTATTTTTGAGAAGATCGGATGTGCCAGTCCAATTAAGGACAGCACTACAACCGAGCCGCTCAGCCATCGACCCAAATCTACGTGCTCTTTGCCTACAACTCCAGGAATTTGACTTTTCCCACCAGTTGCCACAGCTAGCCGTCGTTGGCGGGTTTGCCATGCCATTCTCACTACCATGCCGATGAGGGGGAAAACTACGGCAACGGCGAAAAAAGGATGCAATAGCAAGAATAGATCGTTGGCATTCATAAAAATAAATCCACAGCAGAAGATCGACTATTAACGTCAGTTAGCAGTTCGTTTTCGACTGGCGGACTGGGGAACATAGATGCTCCCAAAATCCCAACTTCTCACTCGAAAAATGCTACTAGCAACTTGGGTTATTAGTATCATCGCAATGGTTTTTTAAGCACGCCTGAAATGAACTTAATAATTTCCTGAATTTTTGGGTATAGATCTTTCAGCCGATTCTCAGCTAATTCTCAGTAACTGTCACGACACGTCAATTCACTGACATCTAACATCTAATCCTCGTCACGATCTAAGATTGCATCAGCCAGCGTCTTTGCCGCCTTACCCTGCAAGGCATCACCGTGCCGGTAGTGCCCTGAAGGAAAGGATCGACAGAATAAAACTGAATTCAAATAAAAGTAGACATTTAGAGTTGTAAATTATCATTGTAATGATGTACAAAGCGCCAAATTGCAGCAATATGATTTTCTAATTTTTTAGAGAAGGCTAAGCTCTTTCTTACCAACCCTTGATACTCGTTGTCGAATAGTACAGTTGAAGCGCTCGATATAGCTAGTAAAACCACTATCTTTATCTACACTTCGATGACGTTTGCTGGGCAATACAGAATCATAAGCACAAAGCGTGATCGGTATAAAATACTGCACATTGACGGTAAACTGGTGGCATTGAATTCCATAAAGATTGAGCCGATACTGCGCTACGATCTCCAATATGTACACCAACAATTTCCCTAGTCTGGGCATCCAATGCCAGCCAGACACACTGCTGATTTCCTTTACTATCAACGAATGACCATAACTCATCCATCTGAACATTCAAGCGCTTTTTTTCTTTGGGAGTCACTTCCACTTGCTTCTTAACAGCAGCCGCT